>WRBN01000031.1 GCA_009784515.1 Spirochaetaceae bacterium
AATGTGTTAATAATAATTGCCCAGAGGTGAATATTCAAAAGATTTTGTACTGGGTGAAAAGCAGTGGTATGGAGAATATCGCTGAAGCTACCATCAGAAAGCTTTATGAAGTGGGGCTTGTCAAAGCCATCAAAGATTTGTATAGTGTTAAGGCTAGCGATTTATTTTTGCTAGAGGGTTTTGGCGATAAAAAGACCGAAAACTTTTTTAACGAGCTGAAAAAAAGCCGTAACTTAACTATTAGTAGTTTTATTAGTTATTTAGGGATTAGGCTGGTAGGCAAAAAGGCCGTTAAAAAATTGGCTATTACGACTAAAGAGGCCTTTTGGCACTTTGATGATAATCGTTATGTTATAGGACGTAATTTAATTGCTTGGAGAGACGATGCGGCTAATAAACTGTTAGTAAGTGAACTGCTTAGTGTGCTTAATGTTACCGATGAAGAAGCTGTCCTAATAGCTACTTTGGGAGAGGTATGTTTAACCGGTAAAGGGCCGCTGCCGCGTAGCCAGTTAGAGGCTAAACTAGCCGAAATGGGTTATACAGCGGTAAGCAGTGTAAGTAAGTACACAGTAAAGCTTGTTTGCGATGATGTTAATGCAGGCTCCAGTAAATTAAATAAGGCGCGTAGTTTAGGCATACCTATTGTAACTTATCAAGATTTTTTCTCTTTATAATTTTTATTCACTGCTTTATCTACCCATCTTATTTGCCGCCACCCCTTTTTAATGAAAGGGGGCTGATTAAAATTAAAGAGTAAAATATATGCTTTTAAAAAAATTATTACCCGTAGAAAAGGGTTTTATCCCCTACTTAATTAGTTTAGCGTTGCCTATTGTTATAGAATCGGCCTTGTATGTTGCCGTTGATGTAACCGATATTATTATGATAGGCCGCTATAGCGCCGAAGTTGGTATAGCCGCTATTAGTCTTGCCGGCACTATATTTTTTGGCGGTATAATGCTTATCTTTGGATTTAGCAGCGCTGCCGGAGTCTTTTTAAGCCGTGCTTGGGGCGCTAAAAATTATACCGAACTACGCGCTACTTTTGGTTTAACTGTCGCTGTAGTGCTTATACTATCGTTATTGGCGGCTGTGGCGGTTTATATTTATGCCGTGCCCATTATAACTTTAATGGCCGGTGAAGAAGGCGAGCTACAGGTAATAACCTATGCGGTGCAATATTTAAGAATAGCTGCTCTTAGCCTGCCTTTTATCGCTTTTTCTATTATGGTATCGGGGTTCTTTCGTAGTGTCGAGAAAAGCCATTACCCTATGTGGATAGCGGCTGCTTGTATTCCTATTAATATCTTTTTAAATTGGGTTTTTATTTTTGGTAATTTAGGGCTACCGGCTATGGGCGTAGCTGGGGCCGCTATTGCCTATTTAGCGGTACGTGTGCTAGATGCTATACTTAATTTATTACTACTTTTATCGCGCAAAAACCCGATAAGCGGCTTTAACAGCGAGTATTTTAAATTTTTAGCCGAACGAAATGTTGCTATGGTTGGCCGTTATTTAAAGGTGGCTCTTCCTCTTGCCGCCAGCGATATGGTTTGGGTATTGGCCCTTATCGCCTATCGTGCCGCCTTTGCTCGTGCCGGTACAGAGGTAGTGGCTGCCTTTGCCGCTATAAGCAGTTTAATGCAAATATTTTTTGTGGCTTTTTTTGGTGTTGGTACGGCTTGTAGTATTATTTTAGGCAAAACTATTGGCGAAAATGATATACGCAAAGTAAAACACCTATCTAAAGTTTTTATTAGGCTTAACTTTATTATGGGTATCCCGCTTGGATTAATCATGTTGGCTACCGTTCCTTTTATGCCGGCTATCTTTAGTTTAAGCGGCAATGCCGCTGCTTATATGGTGCATGCGGCTATTATAACCGGTATACTTTTTGGGTTTAGGTCGTTTGAGTATATGATGGCGGTGGGCATTTTACGCGCCGGCGGCGATGTTAAATGGCTACTCATTATTCAAGCATTAACTATGTGGCTGCTTGGTGTGCCGGTTTTGTTTTTAATGGTATTTTTAGGTATGCCGCCCTTTGTGCTTTATTTAATAGTGGTAGGCGAAGAAATTGTGCGCTGCTTCTTTTATATGCTGCGTTATCGTACGGGACGCTGGATAAAACAAGTTTAATTTAGTTAATATTTAATAGGTAATAGCGAAGAATTATAACAGTGTTATACCGGCAAAAGTTTAACTTTTGCCGGTATTTAACTATTCACTGTTAGTTACTATTTATTAATTTAGTTTTCCCTCTATTAGTTTTAAAAAAAGCAATTTCTTTTTCTAGTTTTATCATTTCGTTACGTAAATGATTTACAGCGCCGGCAAGGTGCTCACTGGTAGCGGCATTATGTTGCGAGGAATTACTTAGTTGAATAACGGCTTCTTCAATTTGATTAATACCCGATTTTTGCTGCGAGGTGGCATGAGATACCTCTTGGATAAGTTCGGCGGCTTGCCGAATTTGCGGTACAATTTTACCAATAGAGTCGCCTGCCCTATTGGTAATTTCGAGGCTGGTTTGCGATAGTGCGGTAATTTCGGTGGCGCTTATAGCACTGCGTTCGGCTAGTTTACGTACCTCACCGGCCACAACGGCAAAACCGCGTCCGGCTTCGCCGGCACGGGCTGCCTCAATGGCGGCGTTAAGAGCGAGTAAGTTAGTTTGTTTGGCTATTTCTTCTATAATACTAATCTTTTCGGCAATGGTTTGCATAGCTTCTACAGTTTTATCTACCTCTGCACCACCGGTTTGGGCATTTTGTACTATTTTATCGGCCAGTTTTTCGGTATTTTTGGTATTTTCATTGTTGCTGGTAATGGTGCTGCTTAACTCTTCTATGTTGGCGCTAATCTCTTCGGCAGTAGCGGCCTGCGAGCTGCTGCTATCGGCAATATTGTCGCTATCGGTATCTA
This sequence comes from Spirochaetaceae bacterium, assembly GCA_009784515.1. NCBI lineage: Bacteria > Pseudomonadati > Spirochaetota > Spirochaetia > Spirochaetales > Spirochaetaceae > Spirochaetaceae bacterium. The sequence goes on from WRBN01000031.1 coordinate 2,929, forward strand.
TTTCGGTAATTAAAAGTTTCACTTCGTCGGCTACATCGTGGATAAGCTCTACTTCGTGGTGCAGGCGCTCCATCATTAAATTACTATGTATGGCCAGCTCGCCTATTTCATCACTGCGGCCGCTTAGTTTTTTATCTATATTATGGGTTAGGTCGCCGTTTTCAACGGTTACTATAAAGTTATTAACAGCCTTAATTAACTTAACTAACCAATTAGCTACTAAAAGAGTAGTTAAAATAATTCCTATAAGAGTAATTAAGCCAAAGATTAAAAAGTATTGAATTATATCGGCTGCCGGAATGTTGGTAATAGTCATGGTAATGAGTAAACTTATTATTAAACTGAGAATAGATACGGCTAAAAAGATGAGTAATATTTTGCCGCGTAAGTTAAGTTTAAATTTCATAGTAATCTCCTAATTTAAATTTATAAAAACAGTGGTTAGTAAAGAATTAGTCAATACTATGTAAAGATTTCTTTTCTAAAACTATTATAATAGTTATTGGCAGTATTATAGGTTAATAATTGTGCGTTGTCAATATCTTTTTAAGGTAATTTAAAACAATTAAAGCCTGCTGCAAAGCTGCCTTATAAGCGGCCGGCTACTTGTGTGTTTTGGTACCTATAAATGGATAGTTACCACCCTTGACAACCCATAATTTATGTGCTATATTTATACATAGTTAAAGGTTGTGGCCTTAATATGAACAAAAAAACTAAAAAAATCAAAAACCAACCGTGCCGTTTAAGTTTATACAGCACTTTTTACAAAGATATTCCCTGATATTTATTGCCCTTTATTAAGTTGCCGGCTAGCATTTATAGGATACTTGTGGCCTATAAGTGGGTTTACTTACGGTAAAGGCGCACCCCCGTATTATTTAAATTTATCAACAATCAATTTAAACCTTAAAATCTATGGTTAGTTTTGCTAACCCATAATTATAGCCATATCTTTTATAAAAAGATAGTTTAAGGTAACGCCGCCTAAAGGCTGTAAGCCGCAGGGTGGTACAGTTAGGAGCTGTACTAAAACAAATAAATTTTATGAACACTTTATTTAAAAAATTATTTCCTATCGAAAAGGAGTTCTTCCCCTATCTTTTAAAACTGGCCGCTCCCATTGCGATAGAGATGGTGCTGGTGGTAGTTTTAGGGCTAACCGATATTATTATGATTAGCCGCTTTAGCGCCGAAGTAGGCGTAGCTAGCGTTAGCCTTGCTAACCAGCTCTTTAACAATTTGCTGCTTATCTTTTTTGGTTTGGGCAGCGGTGCGGCGGTGTTTTTTAGCCGCTATTGGGGGCGCGACGATTTTAAAGCTATGCGTACCACCTTTGGTTTAACAACGGCTTTGGTATTAGTGGCGGCCGTGCTGGGTATGGTTGGTTTTTATTTTGGGGCTTATTGGGTGATGAGTATTATGAGCAGCGACCCGGCTGTGGTTTATTATGGCAGCCAATACCTGCGTATTATTACTATATCTTTTCCTTTTGTAGCTGTCTCGCTTACCGTATCTTCGCTGTTTAGGAGTATCGAAAAAAGCCACTACCCTATGTGGATAGCTTTTTTTACCGTCTTTTTTAATATTTTTTTAAATTGGGTTTTTATTTTTGGCAACTTAGGAGCGCCGGCTATGGGCGTGGCTGGGGCAGCTATTGCCGTAGTTGTTTCGTGGGTAGCCGACTCGGCTTTAAACATTATTTTGTTTATGTCGGCTAAAAACCCTATCCGTAAAGGCTTTAAAGATTATTTTCATTTTATTTCGCCCGAAGGGTTTACCTTGCTTAAACAATTTTTTGGTCTTACCTTTTTTGTGGTAGTGGCCGATTTAATGTTTGGTTTAGGCTTTACAGCTTACAGGCGCGCTTTTGCCATAGCCGGCACAGAGGTGGTAGCGGCCTTTGCAGCGGTAGATAGCTTTTTGTACATTTTTTATACGATTGTAGTAGCCATAGCCGGCTCGTGCGGTATTGTTATGGGTATAGCCATTGGTGAAAATAACCTTAAAAGAGCTAAACTTTTAGCCAAAATTTTTATTAGGTTAAATTTTGTCAGCGCTATTCCATTGGCCCTTATTATTTTTGCTATTTTACCTTTTATCGCTAATATTTTTGGTTTTAGCGGGCTTACCGCCAGCTATTTAAGAGCTGCTGTACTTTTAAGCGCCATTTTATTTGGTTTGCGCACTTTAGAGTATTTGCTAAATGTGGGTATTTTACGTACCGGCGGTGATGTACGGTTTTATACCATAACTCAAACCATTACAATGTGGGTAATAGCTGTGCCGCTCATTTTATGGCTGGCATGGCTGGGTGTGCCGCCGCTGCTACTTTATAGTGTAGTTATATTAGAAGAACTAATTAGAAATGCCATTTGTTTTGTGCGTTACAAAAATGGCCTATGGATTAAGCAATTTTAAGGTTATGCGCAGCCTTTTATAATCTTAATAATTTTATTATTAAGTAATTTTATGCTCCATCAATATGGTTAATAAAACGGTAAATATAGCCTACTCATTAAATTATGTTTTTAACTTATTAGTACTAACCATTTTATAGAGCAATTAGAAACCGTTATAATACAATAATGAAAATATTATCAAAAAATATCGTAAAAAGGTATTGTAATTTTTTGGCGAAAGGTATAGACTATAACCGTGACAATCGTGTAATAAACAAAAAAATAAATCTTCGCAGTGGTTACACGATTTGTGGGTAAAATGTAAGTTATCTAAATGCGCTTAATAGGTGTTATCTCTTTGTCAAATAAGGCCTCTGTATCGCGATAATTTAACTTCTGTAAATAACAAAAATGTTATTAAATCAAAAATGAGAGGAGTGTGCCAATATGACTAAATTTACAAAACTATCTTATTTATCAATTATGTTATTAGCTTTTTCTTTGCTGGCCTGTAATAATAGGGGTTCTCAATCTAGCGGCGGGGGAGCAGCCGAGCAAGTTTTAATTGCTTTGCCTACACAGGCCCAAATTGTAGAACGTGCCGATGATGCTCTAGAGGCTACCGGCTTTAGAGTAACGGCCATTGATGTTACTAGGTATACTGTGGCTAATCATGTTGCCGGTAGCGAAGCTCCTGCCGATGCCGCTATTGCTGTAAACGTTAATATTCAATTAATAGAAGGGCCAACCCATAGAGGTGTAGCTATAGATGACGATACTATCGAGCATGCTATTGCTAACTTATTTACCGATAGAGGCTTTAATGCCCATAACTTAACAATAACGGTAAGCGAAGGCGTGTTGTATAGGCTGCCTGCTCTTAGTGTGATTGATGGGGCCGTTAGGTATGCGCTTGGCACAGACAATGTTAGCCACACTTACATTGCTATTAATGTAAATGGCGCTCCGCCGGCCAATGGCAGCGCCCTTGCCGATGCCGAAATTGAAGTAATTATTGATGTAGAGTTATACGATACCGGCGCCCGTAACTTAATTATTTTGCTAAATAATGCTAAGGCAGAGGTATTAAGTTTGTTTAACTCCTTTAGTAATGTAACGGTGGCCGATATTACCTACCACGAATTAGGGGCTATTACACCACCTATCGGAACCATACCACCTACCGGCGTTACGCCGCCAGTTGGTACGGTACCACCGGCCGAAGTTACTCCACCTATCGGGACCGTGCCTCCTACGCCCCCTATCGGCACTATTCCACCTGATGCCGGCGCTTTGATTGATGGCTTTTTAAATGGCGATACCTTTGTAGCCGCCGGCCGTCACACTATGCAGTTAAGCAGTAATAATTTAATTATTAACCGCTGGAACGCTAATGCCGGCGAATACGGCGGCGGTAATAATACCACAACGGTATGGAGCTTAAATTATGCTGCCGACGGCCGTATCCGCACCGGTTTACCCGGCGGTACACAAACCGATGTTGCTTGGGGCGGTACCGGCTTAAATGCCTTTATGGAGCTTACCGGTGTTATTAACAGTCAAGGCCAAGCAGTGTTACTGGTAAGAGTTTGGCGGGGAGAGTATAGCGGAGCCTACAGCGCCGGCTCTATAGCTGCCAGCTGGGCTACCATCGATAGCGAAGGTATCGCCCCTACTTTAGAGTATACAATGGTGCCTTATAACCCTTAATTAAAGTTACTGTTACATAACAAGCCCCCTCGATGTGGGGGCTTTATTTATATTATAAGTAAGTAATTACAAAAGTTATTAGCCCGCCTACCTAAGGTACGGCTACCGCCGCTAATATTTCGCTTATAACATCATCGGTGGTCATTTCTTCTACCTCCGCCTCGTAACTCAGTACAATACGATGGCGCATCACCTCGTAAATGCTAGCTTTAACATCATCGGGTACAACAAAACCACGTCCGGCAAAAAGAGCACGTACTTTAGCGGCCCGGTACAAAGCGATGGTGGCACGCGGGCTGGCGCCATATTCTACTAATTTGGTAAAGTTTAAATGGCTTTCTGTACTGCGGCTGGCCAACACTAAACTAACAATATAACGCTCTATACTATCATCTACGCTAACTTGTTCGGCTAGTTTTTTAAGCTCTATTAAATCGGCTTTGTTAATAACTCTTAAGCGTTTGGCTTCTTTTTCTACCCCTACCAATCGTAAAATTTGTAACTCTTCGCTGGGGCTGGGATAAGTTATTTTAACTTTAATTAAAAATCTGTCTAACTGAGCCTCCGGCAGTTGGTAAGCTCCTTCTTGCTCGATAGGGTTTTGGGTGGCCAGCACCAAAAAAGGTTCGGGCAGTTTGTGGCTTTCGCCGCCGATGGTAACTTGCCGTTCGGCCATAGCCTCGAGTAAAGCGCTTTGTACTTTGGCGGGGGCACGGTTAATTTCATCGGCCAAAATAAGGTTACTAAAGATAGGCCCTTTTTTAGTGGTAAAGTTGCCTTGCCCCTGATTGTAAACCATTGTGCCCACAATATCGGCCGGCAGCAAATCGGGCGTAAATTGAATGCGTTTAAAATCTAATCCGGTAATTTGAGATAGGGTATTAACGGCTAAGGTTTTAGCTAGACCGGGAGCGCCTTCTACCAACACATGGCCACCCGATACTAAACCAATAATAAGGCCATCTACCAATTTGGTTTGGCCAACTAAACGTTCGGCAATACTTTCACGCAAAAATAAAATAATGGCGTGAGCTTTTTTAATTTCAACTTCGTTAAGCATTTTACCATTATAGCTTAAAGTAAAAGTTTTGTCTAATGGTGTTACAGTCGTCAAAACAATTAATGAATAGATATTAAAAATAAATTAATAACGCTGTTTAATAATTATTAACGGGAATGAACAAAAAGAGTTTATATTTATTAATAATACTATAGTTATGAATGAAAGTAATAATATTACAGGTACGCTGGCATCTTTTATTCAATAATAAAAAACAGGTGATTATTTAATATCTCTCTTCAATCAAACCTTTCTTTACATTCTCAAAGTAAGGAAAGGCGTAAATAGCTTTATCACGACCGCGCAAATCAAATTCCAGCATTTCGCTGCGCGGCATATTAAGCCCGGCCTTTAAAGCGGCAGCCTCCGAGATAAGTATATCCCCCAGCGGCGATTCGTGCTCAAGGCGGCTGGTGGTATTAACGGCATCGCCAATTAAGGTGTTATCAAAACGGCCGTTGCCGCCCACATTACCCCTAATTACGGTACCGGAGTGCACAGCTATCCTAAACTGTACCGCTATATCGCCATCTTGCAAATGTTTATCACGTATAGCGGCCAGCTCTCTTTGAATGCTTACCATAGCTTTAATGGCATTAGCAGGCTCTTTAAAAACGGCAAAAAAGGCATCGCCAATAAATTTATCTATATCGCCGTCATTGGCATAAACATGCTTGGTTACGGTATCAAAAGCCACATTTAAAAATTTAATAACATTAACAGGTTTAAGATGCTGCGATACGGTGGTAAAGCCTTTAATATCGCCAAAGGTAAGGGTAAGCTCCATCTCTTGCTCTTTAATCTCCAGCTTTTGGGCAGCGGCATTTTTTTGCACCATATTCCATATTGTGCGCGGCACATAGGGCTTAAGTAAGTCGAGGCGGATAAAATCAAAAAGGGTTTTTTCTTGTAATTCATTGCTGCGCATAATTTGTAGCTGGAAAAGGGCGCTAGATACTAGTAGGGGTTTAGCAATGATAGGCAGCACACCGCTGGCCAGCTCTTTGTAGGTAAGCAGGCGGTCTACACCGTAGGTATAAAGCCTTTCATATAAATTAGCCTGATATTCCTCTGTAACAACAATAACGGGGATATGCCGGTACATCTCTTCGGTTTTCAGCATTTCAAGGTTTTCACGGCCGCCCTCTACGGAGGTATCGGCAATAATTAAAACGGGTAAGTTTTCAAAAAAAACGCTAAAAGCTTCTTCCATATTACTGGCTTGGGCAATAGCGCATTCATCAAAGCCTTCTTTTTGGGCTAATCCTATGAGGTCGCCCTCCCAAGCCGAGTAATCTAGTGTACCAATAATTAAAATAACGCCGCACATTGTCCTATATAATAGCCTAAAAAACACTATTAAGCAAGGCCGCCGGCGGTATTATTGTAAATTAATGCTAAAAGCTATCATTGACAAATAAGTGGTTTTAAGATAACTTGTAAATGAGGGGTGTTAAAGATGAGTTATATTCAAAGTAATAAAGCCGCTTGGGAAGAGGCCTTTGATAACAAGCAGCCTCATTGGGGTGATAATAACTATTTACGGTTAAAGAGTGAATATTTGGCTTTTTTTAATAAAGATATGCAAAGCGAGCTGGAAAATATAAATTTTAAAGGTAAAGTAGTGGCTCAATTTTGTTGTAATAATGGGCGTGAGCTGCTATCGCTTGTGGCCGGTGGTGCCGGTAGCGGCGTAGGGTTTGATATTGCCGAAAATATTATTAAACAAGCCCAAGAAACTGCCGAAAAAGCCGGTCTTAAAAATTGTTCTTTTGTGGCTTGTAATATTTTAGAGATACCGGCAAGTTATGCTAATCAATTTGATATAATCCTTTTTACCATAGGGGCATTAACTTGGTTTAAAGATTTACCTGTACTTTTTGCTAAAGCTGCGGAGTGCTTAAAGCCCGGTGGGCTAGTGCTTATTAACGATTTTCACCCGGTTTTAAATATGCTGCCCATACCGGGTGAAGCTGAATATGACCCCAGCGATTTAAAACGCATAACTTATCCGTATTTTCAGAGCGAACCTCGCTTAGAAGATGATGGTATGGATTATATGTCGGTTAAATATAAATCTAAAACCTTTACCAGTTTTGTTCATACAATGGCCGCTATCATTAACGGCTTAGCGGTAAACAGCTTAAAAACGACAAAGCTTAACGAATACGACTATGATATTATGGATAGCGCCGCCGTTTATGATAACAAAGGCTTTCCGCTCTCCTTTATTTTGAGGGCAGAAAAATGTTAAATAATTTACTTATTACCGGTGGCTGTGGTTTTGTGGGTAGCCATTTTATTAATTTTTTATTTGCTCATCATTTGGTTAATAAGGTAGTTAATGTAGATAAGCTAACTTATGCTGCCGATAGTGACCGCTTAAAAAACTTGTATAATAAAAATTATATTTTTATTAAAGCCGATATTAACAACATAAAATTAATAAGTAAACTTTTAATTAAGTATAATATAGATACGGTAGTGCATTTTGCTGCCGAAAGCCATGTAGATAATAGTATTAAAAACCCGGCTAACTTTATTAAGAGTAATGTTAATGGTACTTTTAGTTTATTGGAGGCCGTAAGGCTTTCGTCTTCAAAAATTCGTTTTCATTATATTAATACCGATGAGGTCTTTGGCTCGGCTAAAGCCGGTCAATCTTTTAGCGAAGCAGCAGCTTATCGCCCCTCATCGCCCTATAGTGCCAGTAAAGCCGCCGCCGCCCACTTAGTAATGGCCTATCGTACCACCTATGGCCTAGCGGTAACGATGAGTAACAGCTGTAACATCTTTGGGGAAGGGCAGCATAACGAAAAATTAATTCCTAAAACTATCGGCTGTTTTTTAACGGCTAAAGCTGTGCCTATTTATGGTGATGGGCAGCAGCGACGCACGTGGCTTTATGCCGACCAGCATAGCCGTGCCTTGTGGCATATTTTAAAATATGGTGAGCTGGGACAAAGTTATAATCTTACCAGTGGTTACGAAATGACTAATCTTCATTTGATAAAACTTGTAGCTAAGTTATTGGCCCAGCAAACTAGGCAAAGCGAGACCGGTTATTTAAACTTAATTACCTATATAATAGATAGATTAGGTCACGATAGCCGTTATATTATAACCGGTGATAAACTTAAGCAGCTAAATTTTAGTTTTAATGGTAACTTTGAAGAAGAACTAACTAAAACAATTAAAAGTTACCTTTAATAACTTGTCAAAAAAGGTAAAAAGCCCTTGACAACTTTGGCCATAACTATTAAGATAGCTTTGTTATGGGCTCGTAGCTCAGCTGGTTAGAGTACTGCCCTGATAAGGCAGGGGTCACAAGTTCAAGTCTTGTCGGGCCCATAAAATAAAAAAGGAGGCTTAAAAGCTTCCTTTTTTTGTTTTTAAAATCGTAATACTTAAAGGCCGATGTGTATTTAAAATAAAATTAGTCGCTATTACGCGGAGCATTGAGAATAATATTAGCATGAAAGCCAATTATTCTTTGCTGCGGCAGCGGCGAGCCCCAAATCCAAATATGAGTTAACTGGGTAAGGTTAGTTATATCAAGGCCGGTTAAGCGGGTGTAACTTACATCAAGCCTAGTTAAATTTATATTATTACTTAAATTAAGCTCGGTTAAAGGGTTATAACTTACGTAAAGATGAACTAACTCAATATTATTGTTTACGTTAAGGTTCGTTAGCTGGTTGCCAACGGTAACCAAAAATTCCAGTTGGGTAAGCCGGTTTACATCTAACCTCGTTAAGCGGTTATCGCCTACATCTAATTCGGTGAGTAAAGTTAGGCGGCTAACATCTAACCTAGTTAATTGGTTGCCCCATAAATAAAGATGGGTTAAATTAATGTTATTACGCGCATTAAAGCTGGTTAACTGATTATCATCGATGGCAAGATAAGTTAGTTTAGTAAGCCGTCTTGTATCTAAGCGGGTTAATTGGTTGTTTTCGGCATTAAGTACGGTTAAATTAACATTATTTCTTACATCAAGGGTAGTTAGCCTGTTGCCCCACACAAAAAGTTCGGTGAGCAAAGTAAGCCTTCTTACATCGATAGTAGCCAGTTGGTTACCGCCTATGGCAAGATAGGTTAGGCTCGTAAGGCGGCTTACATCTAGGCTGGTAAGTTGGTTACGGCCGGCATTAAGCCTAGTTAAATTAAGGTTGTTACTTACATTAAGGCTGGTAAGGCCGGTATCGCTTACGTAAAGCTCGGTTAAATTAACAAGGCTGCTTACATTAATGCCCGGCAAGTTATTACGGCGTAAATCTAGCACATTTAAGCCGGTTAGGTATTCTATCCCACCGGCATTATTTATATTTCTTTCGCTAACATCAAGTTCGCCGGTAATGGCAGCTAAAGCATTGCTTAAGGCTTGCCCTGTAAGGTTAGCTTGGTTACCTAAACGGGCAGCTATGATATTACGCAGCGCCGCATCGGGAAAGAGGCTGGCAAGGTTGGCGTTAGTCGCTACCGGTAAGCCTTGTCCATAAATATTGGCTAAAGTAGTTATTAGCAAAAGTATTATTAAAAACTTTTTCATTTAAAAGCTCCTTTATAGTGTTTCGGAGGTATTTATTTAAATAATAAAGAAAAAACTGATAGCTAATAGCCGGTTGGCTGCATACGCAAATTAACGCCGGCGTTACCGCTAAAAGGGTTTACCATCTCTGCCGCTTCGTAAATAGTTGTACCGCTTATCGTTAAAAAGCGGGCATTAATGAGGTAACTGCCGGTGGCGGTATTAACTAAATCGGCATTAAAGGCCAGCATATAATTTACCGGTACTTGCCCTTCCTCTAAAAAATCGGTGGTGGCTATTAACTGTAGGCTTTCACCCTCTACACGATAAAGTTCTATCACCACAATATAAGGTGTCGGAATAGCTTCGCGGGTTAGGTAACTAAGCGTACCTTGTATTAAGCTAATATTGCCTATATCGATAGTTTGTATGGCGGCTACCGGCAGCTCTTGGGGAGTACAAGCAGCTATTAAAGATAATATAGCTAAAGCAAGTAGTTTTTTCATATTTATATCACCTATTACTCATTAAGTTTACGGTTTTATAAAGTTTTAGTCAAGCTGTAAGCCGGTTATAACTTTATTTTACTGATAGTAAAATTTGGGTGTTTAGTTGACAAACCGGCTTAGATAATTTAAAATTTTAGTCATTAAAGTGTATAAAGGGTGGTTATGAGAAAAATTTTTATCTTAATTTTATTGCTAACAACTGTGGTAAATATTTATGGGCAGGGTTTGCCGGTACCGGCTGATGCTACCCTGAATAGTTTATTCCCGAACGAAAACTTTCGTCATGTGATAGCTGATGTATTGGGTGATAACGCTAATCTTACAGGGCAAGCTTTAAGTAATGCTTTAGCAGAAATTACCCAGCTTAATGCCAGCCGCCAAAGGCTTGGCAGTAATATGGCTGGTTTATCGTATTTAATTGGCTTAATCCATCTCGATTTAAGTGATAACGGCTTTATACAAATTATAGATATAAGCACTATGCCTAACTTAACCACATTAAACATAAGCTTTAACGGGCTAACCGGCTTAGATGTAAGTAATAACCCTAATTTAATGGAGCTTGATGTAAGCCATAATAGGAGGTTACTTACCCTAGATTTAAACAACAACTTTAATTTAATTAGCTTAAAGGCAGTAAGTAACGGTTTAATTCATTTAGATATAAACCGGCTTACAAATTTAAATTACCTTAACGTAAGCCGGAATAGGCTTACTGCTTTAGATATAAGTAATAATCTTAATTTAACCCATCTTGATGCGTCTCTTAACCGGCTAACTAATTTAGATGTTGCTCGGCATATAAATTTAATTACCCTTAATGTAAATAATAATCGTTTAACTAACTTAAAGGTTAATAATCTTAGCAACTTAACCGAACTTTCGGTAGGGAATAATTACCTTACTGAATTAAATATAAATAATCTTATCAATTTAACTAGGCTTAGTATAGGCAATAGCCCATTTGCTGTGCCCGATATAGATGATTTTACTTTTGATATGCTTTTTACCGAAAATCTAACGGAGCCTAGCGTAAGGTATAGCCAGCTGCCCAACCTTGATATTAGCAATAACATTAATTTAACATATTTAGATATGAGCGGTAACGGTGTAACCGGCATAAGCTTAAGTAATTTTGCCAATTTAACGGCATTATGGTTAGATGACAATCAACTAACAAATATCGATTTAAGCAATAATGTAAATTTAACATTATTAAGTATAAGGGATAATAACTTAATAAATATCGATGTAAGCAACCTTGTTAATTTAAGAGACCTTGATGTAAGCCAAAACCCGCTAACTAACCTTGATGTAAGTAATAATATTAATTTAATTAGTCTTAGCGCTCAGCGAACTTTTTTAGAAGCCCTTAATTTAAGTAGTAACACCAATTTAACTAGTCTGCAAGTAGGCAGTAACAGGCTAACCAGCATTAAGGTAAATCATCTTACTAACTTAACTTGGCTTAGTATACGTAACAGTAACCTTATCAACTTGAAGATAGATAACCTTATTAACTTGGTTCGGCTTGATGTTTATAATAACCAACTAACAACCATAGATTTAAGTAATAATAATAACTTACAGACGGTTGATTTGGGTAACAATCAGTTAACCGGCTTAGATATAACTGGTCTTACAAGGCTTTCGCATCTTTGGGTAGGCGGTAACCCGTTGGGACGGCAAGATATAGTAGGTATGCGCGACGATATAACTTTTTAATCATCGGCATTGGTAGTTAGCTCTATTAATTGCCGGCTATTTATGTTATAGTAACAACCTATGGATTACTTAACTAGCCTGCACGGCATTGAAGAACGTTTAAAGGGTGGCAAAAAAGCCCTAGCCTTATTTTATGTTAAAGAAAACGATAGGGTAAGGCCCTTGCTTGCCTTAGCCAATAAAAGAGCTATTCCTGTTAAACAAGTTAGTAAAGACGAGCTTAAAAAGATGGGAGCCTTTCAGGCGGCTTTAGCCATACCGGTGGCCGAGCTGGGCGGCCAAAAATGGTTTGATAAAAAGATGGAGGCTTTAGCCGGTAAAGATAAAGCCTTAGTGGTAGTGCTTGATGGCGTAACCGACCCGCACAATTTGGGGGCTATATTACGCAGCGCTTGCCTTTTTGGGGTCGATTTAGTAATTTACGGCGAGCGCCGCAGCGCACAAGGCGATACCGATACCGTTATGCGCACCAGCGCCGGCGCCAGCGAGCTGGTGGCTCACGGTGCTGTACCCAACATTAATGCCGCCCTTAAAGCCTTTAAAGAGGCCGGATTTTGGCTTTACGGCACTACTAAAGATGGCGAACCCATTAACAAAGTTAAAGTTACGGCCAAAGCTGCCTTAGTTATGGGCAGCGAAGGCAAAGGCCTTGCTCAGTTGGTGCGTAAAAATTGCGACCATTTAATCAGCATACCCACTAACAATAGGTTAGATAGTTTAAACGTGGCTGTAGCGGCAGGGATATGTTTGTACCAGTTACAAAGCTAATAAATTATGGTATAATTAAAAATGGATTTAGAAGATGTAAAAATTCCAGAGAAAGATTTATATTGGTCGGCCAGTATAAGTAATGATGTTAGTGTTATAATTGAGGCTTTTTTAAAGCATGAAATGAAGATAGACCTTACCACTGTTCCTCCCGCAGATAAAGAGGTAAAGAAAAGTGGCCCAGAAGTTTATATCCCACTAAGAACAAAAGGCAAACGTTGGCCTATCATTCGGCTTAATGAAGAGGGTTACGATATGAGCCGTGAATATTTTTGGACTTTGGGCTTTAATAACGAGGGGCACTTAGCTTTTATCGATTTAGTGGCTATAGGCGGTGAATGGAACGTAAAGCTAAAAGTAAAAGAGGTTTTTAGAGGCTTTAACTACTACGATGCCTCGCAGGTTGTTTTTGTGCATAATCACCCATGCGAAAAGGCCGACCTTGTTTTTAGTACCGCCGATATTAGCAGCACTCAAAAATTAATACAAGCTAGTCTCTTTTTGGAACTAAAAGTTCGTAACCATATTTTGCTAAGCGGCGGTGAATGTACTAGTATGGAAGAGCAGGGCATAATGAAACGGTTACTTGATTTTGCTATGCTTAAAAATAAAGGGGAAGAAAAACTTACCAAACTGCTGAAGGCCGAAAAAGACCGAGCCGAAGAGCAGCAGCGTGTAATAACTTTAACCAGCCAAGAGAATACCCAACTAAAAGAAGAAGCTTTACTGCAAAGTAAGGTAATTGGCCAATTAAGCGAAGTACTTACTATTAAAGACCAAGCCTTAGAAGGGCTAAATGAAGAAATTACTCTTAAAGAACAAATCTTAGAAAAGCAAAATGAAGAGATAGCCCGTCTTAAAGAGGAGCTGGCTAAAGCTAAAAAAAGCTAGCTTTTTATCATTACTGCCGTATATAAGGCGGGTCATAAGACAACTCTCCGCTGGTCGTTATAAAATCAAGGGTATTGCCATCGTTACTAATACGAAAATTTCGAACCCAGCCACTGTTTATAGGGGTAAGAGTTAACATATTACCATCTATACTATAAGTAAACAGTGCAGAGTCAGCAATATGGCCATTAATACCGCCAATAGTAACTCTATGCTCTGCCGTACCATCATCACTAAATATCAAAAAGTTAGAGGGCTCATAACCCCATGGATGGGTAGCCGCAAAAATGCTATTGGCAAAAGGGCTGTTATTGGCGTAACTATTAGCCGCAACAAAAAATAATAAAAACCAAATTTTACTCTTCATAAAGCCTCTCTTCCACTTTTCAGCTATTTGCCCGCTCCGTGGCAAAACTTATACTTTTTGCCGCTGCCGCAGGGGCAAGGGTCGTTGCGGCCAACTTTGGGTTCGGTACGCCTAACGGTAACCTTTGCGGCATTGGCTTCACTGCGTTCGCCGCTTTTGGTGCGCATAGCATCAAGGTTACCCATACTATTATGCCGTGCCTCGCCGGCAATAACTTTAGAAGTACGTACGGCCGGAGCTTTTTGAATACGAATTTGAAAAATTTTAGCGGCTAATAGCGGCGGTATATCATCTAACATACGGTTAAACAAATTAGAGCCTTCAATTTTGTACTCTACGAGGGGGTTTTTTTGGGCATAACTGCGCAGTCCTACCGCCTCACGCAGGCCTTCCATCGCCTCTAGGTGGTTTTGCCATTTATCATCAAGGGCGCGTAAATACTCATAGCGTATAAATTGGTTAAGCACTTCCGATGAGGTTAAAGCCTCTTTTTCGTTAAGGTCTTGGGTTAAGTAACCAGCTATAAAAGCTTTGCGGGCTTCGTTATTTTTATTTAAAAATTCAGCGGTATCGCTTGGTATAAAGTTAAGCTGCTGTTTTAAATCTTCTAATAATTTTTCATTGGTTTTATTTTTAGCTTCGACAAGCTCAGTGGCTAATTCTACCCCCGTACGTAAGATACGCTCTTTCATCGCCTCATCGGTGAGTACACTGTTGCGCACTTCGTAAATATAGGTACGTTGTTTGTTTAAAATATCATCGTAATCTAAAAGATGTTTACGAATTTCGTAGTTACGGTCTTCCACACGTTTTTGCGCTCGCTCGATAGAGCGCGAAAGCATAGGGTGCTGCAAAGCTTCACCATCGTTCATGCCTAGCCGCGCCATCATACCTCTAAAACGCTCGCCACCAAACAAACGCATTAAGTCGTCGTCTAAGCTGATAAAAAACTTGCTGCGTCCGGCATCACCTTGCCGGCCCGAACGGCCGCGCAGCTGGTTATCGATACGGCGGCTTTCGTGGCGTTCGGTACCCACCACATAAAGGCCGCCTAAGGCGAGCACTTCGTTATATTCATCTTGCCATTTAAGCAGCTCTTTTTTAAGGGCGGTTTGGTATTCTTCTTCGCTGGCTTCTGTTCCCACTTTGCGGCGGGCGCGCTGTTCGGGGTTGCCGCCTAATTTAATGTCGGTACCTCTACCGGCCATGTTGGTGGCAATGGTTACGCTGCCTTTAGCTCCTGCTTCGGCTATAATAAGGGCTTCGCGGCCATGATTTTTAGCGTTAAGTACCTCATGCCTTACACCGCGTTTAGTAAGTAACTTACTTAAAGCCTCGCTTTTTTCTACACTAACGGTACCCACCAAGATAGGTTGGCCGGCTTTATGCCGTTCACCAATCTCTTTAGCGATAGCTTCAAATTTAAATTGTTCGTTTAAGTAAATTTCATCTTGTTCATCGATACGCGCTAAGGGGCGGTTACTGGGGATAACGGCGACATCGAGGTTATAAATTTTAGCAAATTCGCGGGCTTCGGTATCGGCGGTACCGGTCATACCGCACATTTTAGCGTACATTCTAAAAAAGTTTTGAAAGGTAATGGTAGCCAGCGTTACATTGCGTTTGGCTACGCGGATACTTTCTTTAGCCTCTATAGCTTGATGGAGGCCGTCGTTATAGCGGCGGCCATGCAAGGTACGGCCGGTGTGCTCATCAACAATTAAAACTTTATCGTCATCGACAATATAATCGACATCTTTATGAAAGAGCAAATGGGCTTTCATCGCTTGGGTAAAGTAATGCACCCATTCAAAATTTTGCTCATCAAAGAGGGTGCCTTTAATTTTGCCGCGTTCGGTAAGCAGCTTTTCCATCTTGTTCATACCGGGGTCGGTAAAGATAATGCGTTTATTTTTTTCATCTAATTTATAGTCGCCATCGGCCACCGTTTTAACTAAAGGGTCGTCAACGGGGTAAAGGCCGGTTTCGGGGTCTTTTTTAACTTCGTCAAAAAATTTAACAAGTTTATCAATTTCAGATATTTTAGTGGTGTCTTCTTCCACCGCACCCGATATAATTAAAGGTGTACGCGCTTCGTCAATTAAAATGCTGTCAATTTCGTCAATAATACAAAAGTTATGGCTGCGCTGGCTCTTAGCTTTGCTATCCCAACGCATATTATCGCGTAAATAATCAAAGCCCAGTTCGTTGTTGGTGGCATAGGTAATATCGCAGCTGTAAGATTTTTGGCGGGCTTCGGCATCCATAGTGCTTAAAATAACCCCTACACTTAAACCTAAAAAGTTATGCACGCGGCCCATCCATTGGCTATCGCGCTCGGCTAAATAATCGTTTACCGTAACAACATGCACCCCTTTGCCGCTTAGGGCATTTAAGTAGGCGGCGGTAACGCTAGTTAGGGTTTTACCTTCACCGGTTTTCATTTCGGTAATACGGCCCTTATGCAAGTTAATACCGCCGAGTATCTGTACATCGTAAGGGCGTTCGCCTAATACCCGTCTACAAGCTTCGCGCGCTAAAGCAAAGGCTTCCGGCAGTAGGTCATCAAGGCTTCCACCGGCAGCTAACCGTTCTTTAAGTTTGGTTGTTTCGGCGGGAAAGTCGGCATCTTTTAAAGCTAAAGCCCAATTTTCCCAATCGTTTACCTTATGCAAGATAGGCAGTAAGGCTTTAAGGTCGCGCTCGTATTTATTACCAAATATTAAGGTGAGGAGTTTTTGTAACATAACTTTACCATATTAGGGTTATTTAATTATTAAGTCAAGAGCTATCGGCAATTTTTACAGGGCTAGAGCATATAAAAGAAATATGGTAAAAAGGAGTAATGGAAGAAGAGAAAAGAAATATATTAGAATATTTTAGGGTAATAGAAGACCCCAGAGTAAGCCGTAATAGAAAGTACCCA
>WRBN01000032.1 GCA_009784515.1 Spirochaetaceae bacterium
AATGATTAATACAGTCTTGTTCATTTGTGAATAATTTGTTAAACTCGAATAAGGTCATACTACCTCCTAAATTGCATAAGTAGTATAACCTATATTTTATTACTTGTCAAGGGATACTTCCGATTAAATTTAACTCAAAGCTGCTCCAGTCAAAAGCTGAGCGTTGACGAATAGTAAAAACAGTATATTCTAAAAATAACATTAAAGTTATAAACCAATCATCTTCATTAAAAGTAATACTTTTATCAGGGTTAATGGTAGGGTTAAAAACATAACTTTGCACCCGTACATTATTTACTAAAATCATCAAAAAATACTTAACCATAAAACTTTTAGCGGTTTCATATTTACCTCACTATTATTTTGTTAGATTATTAATTCCACCTAAAATGAGCTATAAAAGCTTCTACCATAGGTTGGGTGTAGATAAAAAAAGCTTGAAAAAAGTTATAGTGCCCACTAGGAATAATAACACTTCTGCCCTGCTCAACGCCATTAAACGCTAACCTTACTAGTAGCGTAAGCTTATTAATACTTTCCATATTATAATTACCGTGTAAAACTAGGGCTACTTGGTTGAAAAGCTCTAAAAATTGTGTACCCTCACCGGTCGAAGAAAGTTTAAAGCTCTCCCAATTAAAAGCAGAGCGATTGAAGGTTATATAGCGAGTATAATCCCAAAAGATACTGGAAACTATCTGCCAATCATATATATTAAAAGTAATACTTTTATCGGGGTTAATAGTTGGGTTAAAAACATAGCTTTGCGCCTTTATATTGCTTGCTAAAACTAGCAAAAAAACACTTAACCATAAAACTTTTAGTTGTTTCATATTTACCTCGTTATTATTTTACTAAATTATATATGTTAAATAATGGTTTGTAAAGGGTGGTTTTATCTAAATAAATGCAACAAAAAACCGTTAATTAAATAGTTTTATAGTTATTTAATTAACGGTCATTTTATAATATACAAAAATTGCGGTTTAAGTGTTTTTTACTTATTTTGTTTACTGGGGCCGGCACCTAAACTGTTGCCCATATTATTAGCCATATTTTTTAGCGAGTTATCGCCTTCTTTAGGCTCGGGGTGATACTTTTGGTTGTATAAATGCACCAATAGTATTACAATGCCCATCATTAAATAAGCTATACTAAAGTTTTGGGCAGCATTTATTCCTAAGTTACCGGCATGGATAAAACCGAAAAATGATAAAACAACTTGTAAAGCAGCTACAATTACGGCCTTTATCAGCTTTTTATCGATGATAAAAATAACTATCATCGCCATAGTGGCCGCCGTCATTACATGGCCTTGACTCATAGCCAGCAGTGCAGGGTAAAAAATTTGGTTACTACCCAGTTGCGGCACTAAATTATTTAAAATGTAAGGGTTAGCAGGTGGTCCGGGTGGCCATAAGCCTTGCACAATACGCACCGCTTGTACCGAGTTTTGAATAATAGTAACTACCCAGCTGGAAAGCCAAAACATCATAGCTAAAATAATGGCCGGATAATGGTGCTTGGGCGAAGCCTGAAAGGCCTGCGAACCAATAGTGAGAGCAATAAAGATGAGTATGGCAAAAATAGCCTCTACCGGGATAAGGGCCATAAAGACAGGAATTAAGGCAAACCAAGTTACTATAAGTACAGCGATACCGGTTAATACCGAGTAACTGGTGCGGGCGCCCATCTCTTTGTAGCCGGGGTGGCCAATGTAAATGGTAGTAGGGAAGGGGCCGCCAATTAAAACGTCTACTATGGTAAGGGCACCATCGGAAAGCAGCGCCTCGCGCTCGGGGTAGTTGTCGCCCGCAGCGGCAGCGCTTTCAAGGTTATTAAGGGTGCCAATGGCGTTGGCAATGCCCAGCGGTATGGCCGAAATAAGAATGGGCGCTACCTCGATGGCGTGGCCACCAGCGCCAAATAGCGTGCGTAGGCCCTCCCAAAAAATACCTACAGCCGGATAAGGCATACCAAAACCCACACCGGCAAAAGAGGTTACTAAATTATCCCAGCTTTTAAAGCCGGTAATCCAACCGGTAGCTACCCCAAAAATCACCATCCATACGGCTACAGGCATTCCTAAAGGAAATTTCTTTTTGCCTAAAAAGCCCAGCACAGCAATACCAAGTCCTACAATACCAATGTAAGGCAAGCCCCACATTTGGGCGATAGGTGCCATAGCAATAAGGGTAAGCGAAAGACCGGCCGCATTACCTAGCATAGCGGCGCGTGGCATTTTAGAGCGAACGGTACGGGCAAAAGGAGCCACGACAATTTCGACAATCCCCTCTAAAAAACACCACGCTAAGGCTACACCCCAAGCCAGCATATAGTTACCGCCGGTGGCTAACATAACGGGGTTAGCAACTACAAAAGTTACGACAAACATATGGCCAACTGATGGGCCAAAGGGTAAGGCGCAAACTTCGGGGTTCCCAGTTTTTTTGGCGGTGCGTTTGGCAAACCAAGCCCAATAAAAGTTACCTAAGGCTACTCCTAGCCCTACAGCCGGTAACATACGGCCGACAACCAGATAGGCCGGTATACCAATACCTATCATTAAAGAGGCCATAACCATAAAATTTGTTACAATATTAACAAATAAACCCATAAAGCCGCTAAACTCATTTTTATTAAACAAGTTTTTAGATGATAACGCTAAATTCATATCTCCCTCCTAATTCAATTCTATTTAATAGCCAGCAAGGCTTTTTCAAAGACCTCTAAAGGCATATTTACTAATCCGGCACCCACTATGCCATGCCCGGCTATTTTATGGGCAATACCAGTGTTAATAATAGGTTCTATCCCCGTTTCTAACACCTTAAGCACATCTATGCCGGTAGGTGAGCCGATAAAATTTAAGGTAGGTATGGTATAACTTTGGCTTTCGCCTAAGGTAATTTTAGCCATATCTTGGGTAAATTTAATGGCATCTTGCACTGTGCCGCCTACCAATTGGGTCATCGGCAGGGCTGCTGCCATCGCAAAAGCGCCGATACCGGCGGTTTCGGTAATAGCCGAATCGCCCATGTCGGGGTTGGCATCTTCTTCGGTGTAACCGGGAAAATATTTACCACGCACCATTGGGGCTTTTACGGTAAACCACTGGTCGCCGGTACCGCTGGTTTGTATGCCAACTTCTGTGCCATTACGCGCCATTACCGTTACTAGGGTAGAGTGCTCTATGCCTTTAGCGGCATCCATCGTGGCTTTGCTGGCGGCCATTGCAAAATTTAAAAAGTACCAGTTGTTATGCAGCATAGTATAAGATAATTTAATTAAAACATCGTAAGGGGTGTTAGCCTTAGCCAGTTCCGGCATTAAAGTTTTCCAAAGTTGGCCGGTGGCGGCGATAAGCCTATTGTGGCAATCGTCGCCCATATGCAAAGCCTGAGCGATGATAGTGCGCAGGTTAATCCCTTCGCCGCGTACCTGTAAGGCTTTTTTCATAGTGGGTAACATAACATCACGTAAAAAGCGTAAGTTTTCTTGAGTATCTTCACCAAAGGCCCCAAAAGAAAAAGGCTTGCCTTTCCCCTCCGAGTTAAAAGGTGAGTAGGCTATATTGCCATTTTCTATGTTGGTAATAACAATAACCGGCATATTGGCCGAAAAAACACCTGTCATGGGGCCTACGGCATTTAAGTGGTGGCAAGGCACAAAGTTCATAGAAGGGGCTACCTTACGTGCTTCTTCCTCATTGGTTGCCTTACCTTCGTAGATAAGCGCGCCAATTACCGCACCCTGCATAGGGCCGCACATCTTCTCCCAAGTAACCGGCGGGCCGGCATGGGCGATAGTGTTGTCGGTAAAACCCGGTATAACGTCTTTGGCAAAACCTACATCGGTCCATGTGGGCTGGGCGGCTAATACCTTTGCTAAGGCTTTAGCATTGGCGGCATCAATTAAATCTTTTTTTTGCAGTACCAATTTAAGTTTATCATTTATCTCGGTTTTACCGCCGGCAGGAGGCCGCCAATCTAGCTGTACCACTTCTACATCGTTTTTTTGTAATTCTTGGGCAAAAATTTCTAGCCCGGCATTAATAACTTTAAGTTTTTCGTTAAGCAAATTGTTAGCCATTATGCACCCCCATTAATTTTGTTGATAATTTGCAAACTTAGCTCTGCGGCATATTGGTTAGATGGCAGTACAAAAATGCCAACCTCTTCTAATTTTTTTACTTGCCCACTCTTTACTTGCGGGTCATTTTCTGTGCCGGTTACACTGGCAATAACTATCTTATGATTTTTAATTTTGCCTTTAGCACTGGCTACAGCTTTGGCCAGCTCGCCGGCGGGGTCTTCGTGGCTGCCATAACCTAGTACCACATCGCACAAAATAACCGCTACATCATCATTTACAAAAGCCTCTTCGATAAAAGCTTTACGGTTGGTAGGGTCTATCATAGGGTGCAAAGCCCCGCGTGTATATTCATCATCACCTAAGTCGAGGATTTCGGCTTTTAGTCCCTTTAAGATGTGTTTAGCTTCGCTGGCTAAAGTGCCGCCGGTAAAGAGGCCTTTAATGGCTTTTTGGCCGGCTTCTAGTTTGGTTATATGTCCTAAAATATCTTCACGGCTTTCGCGTTGGTACAGGTGAATGGCTTCATCGGCTTTACTGACTTGGGACAAAGCAAGGGCCTTCGCCGCCGCCTCTTCGATGGTACCGGCCACATAAATGTTGTCTGCAATCTTTTGCGATTTTTCTCCCAAAAAAGCCAGTACAGCCGGTTTTTTAGCGGTTTTTACGGCTTCTATAACCTTTTGAGCTACCTCCTGTGCCGGTGGTTTAGAGATAATAGCAATAACTTTGGTGGCTTCATCTTTTTCCATAAGTTTTAAAGCCGCTAAGGTGGTGCGCGCCGCTACCTCTTTAGATAAATCGCGCCCGCCGGTGCCAATGGCGTGGGTAATGCCGGCACTAAAGTTATCTAGCAGCACCGTAAACTCTTGTGTGCCGGTGCCGCTAGCGCCAATCACCCCAATATCGCCCTTATTTATGTGGTTAGCAAAACATAGCGGTACACCGCCAATAATAGCCGTACCGCAATCGGGGCCCATTACTAATAAATCTTTGCTGATGGCATAATCTTTGATAGCTATCTCATCTTCTAGTAAGACATTATCACTAAACAACATAACATTTAAGCCTTGCGATAAAGCATTTAAAGTTTGCACTGCAGCATAAGTGCCCGGTACAGAGATAATAGCCAAATTTGCATCAAGCTGTTTTTTTGCTTGTTCAAAGGTGGCCGGTGCAGCTTCTTCGGTGCTTTCATTACTTACGTTAGCCGATGAAAGTATTTGCTTTTCAAATTGTTCAATAGCCTTTTCGCCCGTAGCGTTGTCGGCACTTTGTACAATAATCACCAAGTCATCGGCCTCTGCCGCCTCTACATCTTTATTCATTAAAGAGCCTTGCATACGGGTTTTTTTGTTTATCTCGGTGGCCATAAAAGCAAAGGCCTGCTCGATACCCGGTATATCTTTTATCTCTGAAGAGACCCGCATCAGTTTTAAGGAATCTTGATAAAACTTCTTTTTAATTTTTGTGAATATAGCCAAAGCTTTGCTTCTCCTTTGTTTTAAAAATAATATAAAATGCTATCTTTAAATACTAGCATAAATAAGTTAATTTGCAATGGTATTTTTACACAAAAAAATCCGCAAAAATTGTGGCTTTATAACAGTAAAGAGAGTTTAAGTAATTATTTATAACAAATCGTTTAACTTTAAAGCTATATTTAGCTCTAACTTAGTTTTATAGTTGGCTAAATCTATGCCAATAACTTCTTTAGTTATTCTTAACCTATTTATAATGGTGTTAGGATGCACCCTAAGTTTAGCGGCCGTTTGTTTTATGCTTTCTTCTTCTGCAAAAAAGGTTTTTAAGGTTAAATAGATTTCGGTTTTGTTAAGTTCATCATAGTTTTTAATTGAGCCTAACTTTTCTTGGGTAAATTGGCTTTTTAAGTATACATCTTCGGTACTTACAATAGATAACACCTGATAAAGGCCAAGCTCATTAAAGTTAACAATAGGGCCAAAATTAGGTAATTTTTCGGCTACTGCTAAAGTTTGTTTGGCTTGCTGTACAGCTTTATGAATACCTAAAATATCCGGCATAACATTACTTAAGGCTATTTTGCTAAATGGGCATATTTCGCGGTATTGTCGTAAGGTTTTATAAAGATTAGCCTGCTGCCGTTCTTGGTTTAATGATGGTACGATAATAAGCAATAACTCCGATAGTTCGGTTATAATAATTTCTTTTAGGCCTAAGTTTTCTGCTAAGGTATAAATTTTATCGGTTTCTAAATTATAGGCATGGCCTTCTATTTTTGGCAATTTTATTAGGGCAGCTATAAAATTTTCAGGAAGTTTAATAGAGTAGTGTTCGGTAATATCTTGTAATTGAGAGCCTGAGACAATTTTCTTATTTAATATTTCTTTAATAATCCGCGCTTCAGAGCTGCGTTTGGTTTCGCTATCTTTGCGCTGCCGTATTTTTTCTAAAACCGGGCTCAATATTTCAAAAAAAGAAATATCGGCAGGCAACTGTATAATGGGATAACTTAAAGTTTGAGCGGCGGTTATTAATTCTTGGGGTATTTGGTTATCACTCTCTGGGGATATAGCTAAGGCTAAAGCGCCCTTTTTAATAAGATTAGGGATTAACTCGGCTTGCCGTAATTTATCTTTTATTGGGTGCAGGGCAGTAATAATTAAATCGCCGGCTTTAACAAACCGTTCTATATCGGGGGTCGAGATGATATTAACAGAGGTAATTTTTTTATCAATACCCTCTAAGCCGGATACCATAATAGAGCCGGCCATTACAGGAAGCTCGAGCACCTCTTTAACGGTTATGTACATAGCTCTTCCTCCCAAGCGACAGCGGTTTCTTTTAAACCAAATAAGCAGCCTTTAAGTTCGTCTAACCCTGAGCTGGCTCCGTAATGCAGCTTTTTATACAAGGCTTTAGTCAGCTGCCTTTCATTTTTATTAAAGATGGCTAACAAAAAATTTTCGGTGTTAAAGCCCGGCTTATTATTTATAGCATATTTTAAGAAATGCCGGCTTATCTCGCCGGTTTTATGAATATTTTTACTAACTTTTTTTAAAGTTTCGGCTAAAAAAGGCGCTCTTTTATGGTACAACTGCTGTAAAAACCACATACCATAAAGCATACCAGCTAAAAAATCATCACCGGCCGGTGTTAAACCTTCGCCTAAACCGATATATTCTTCAGCCTTAAACAACTTTATACCGGCTGGCCACAGCATTTTACCGCTATCGTGCCTATCTAAGAAACTATTTATTTCGTTGCACTTTAAGATAATTTCTTTATAAGATAATTTATTTATCCCCTCCCAGCCGGTTAAACTTTGCCAAGTAGCTGCTTTATCTATACCTACTACTACAGGTATACTGGTTACATACATCACCTTGGGGGTAAAAACGACTTTGTCGCCTACTTTAGCCAAAGTATTTAAAGGTTTGTCTTTAAAAGCTACCGTGCATACGGCCTCCATAATGTCTATATCTTGGTAAAGCACGGTTAAAAGCTGGCCTTGCGGTAATTTTAGGTTAATAGCCCTTTCAAAAACACTATGCACCACTCCTGCCGAACCTTCTTGGCAGGCCTTAGCAAAATTTGTACCTTTAACTAGAGCATAAAGCATGCAGCCTCCTGTAAAGTTAGGTTATTAACTATTTTACATTATATGCTACAGGAAGACAAGCTAGGGGGCCAAAATATTTTTTTTGCGGATAACTTCTTTTTTTTTACGCGCTGGTCTTAAGCGCTTAGGTTTTTTACGGATATGTACATCGGGTTCTTTTACTTTAAGGCTAATGCCGGCTTCAGCATAAAGCAGGCTAGTGGCATCGGCAATATCGGTGTGCGGTAAGGCGATGGGCCTTAAGGCTAAACGTACCGTTTGTACTACTTCATTAAAGTTATCTTCTTTTAATTCGGTAGTTTGTTTAATATAGTCTTTTAATAAACAAAAAACCATATAAGCCCGGCTTTTATCTTCTTTTAAAGCAAGCTCTTTAAAAAAACTGTGCCGCGCCTTACCTAAACGGGTTAGATAGCTATCGATAGTAGGCAAAAAGTATTTAAGTAAATCGTAGTTGTAAAGCTCGTTTAAAATTTCGGCGGCATGGTTATTGGCTAATATCTTAAGCAGCTCTTCGCCAAGCCGCGAGTGCGAGCAATTTTTTAACAGCATAGCCTGCTCTTTAATAAGGTCGCGCAGTTTAGAACTAATTTTGCTGCCGGTAATAACACTGTATTTTACGGCACGCAACATACGCACCGGGTCTTCTCTAAAGATGCTTTCCAGCGGTAAAATGGGTTCGATAAGCCGTTTTTTTATGTCGCGCATAGCGCTATGAAAATCGATTAATTTTTCAGCAACCGGGTCGTAGTAAAGGGCGTTAAGGGTAAAATCACGCCGGGTAACATCTTCATCAAAGCTGCCGTAAACATTACGTTCGTGGCCGCCGGCCCTAAAGGTGGCTACTTCAAAAATTTTGCCGTTTATCACGACATGCACTAGCTTAAAACGTTTGCCAATAATACGGGCATATTTAAACAGCTTTTTAACTTGCTGCGGGTGGGCAGAGGTTACAATATCAAAATCTTTAGGGGTTATATCGCATAGTAAATCGCGGATAGCACCGCCTACAATGTAACTTTCGTAACCGGCTGTCTGCAAAATTTTACAAATTTCTACAGCATCACTATCAAAGCTGGCTTTGTTTAAATTATGTTCTGTTTGCGTATAAACATTAGCTTGTTTTATTAATTTACCATTATCATCTTTTTTGTATCTTGTTAGCACTTGTAAACCATATAATCTTTTTTAAAACTTCATTCATTTTACTTAAAAATTAAGCAAAGTCAATAGGGCCTGCTAAATAAATAATTCATTAAAAAATAAACCTCTTATTAAGATATAGATAATTTGCTGCTAATTGATAAAAGGCATTAAGCTACCCTTGCTTTTTACCGGCAAAAAAGCCTATAATATAAAAAAGATAATATTTTAAAGTATAAAGAACAAAAAGGAAACTAAAAAATGAAAAAAACTAAAATTGTTGCTACTATTGGCCCAGCCAGTGAGAATATCGATATTATGCGCGAAATGATTAAAGCCGGTATGAATGTAGCTAGGTTAAATTTTTCGCACGGCGATTATGCCGAGCAAGGGGCGCGCTTTAGCACTGTTCGCCAGCTTAGCAAAGAACTTAACCGTCCTATAGCTATTTTGCTTGATACTAAAGGGCCCGAAATACGCACCGGGAAATTTAAAGATGGAGTTATTACCATTGATGGCGACAACAAAAAGGTTATTTTAAAAGAAGGGCAAAGCTTTACTTTTTATAGCGAAGATAAACTAGGCGACCTAACCGGCTGTAGCGTTAGTTTTAAAGATTTACATAAAGCCGTAAAAGTAGGCAGCAATATTAAGGCTAACGATGGCTTAGTAAGCTTTACAGTTACCGCTATTAATGGCACTAATGTAGAATGTAAGGTTGATAACGATGGTTATATTGGCAACAATAAAAATATGAACTTACCCGGTATTGCTACCTCTATCCCTTTTTTAAGCGAAAAAGATAAAGAAGATATTCATTTTGGTATGGAGCAAGGCATGGATTATATTGCCGCCAGCTTTACCCGTACCGCCGCTGACATTCAAATTATTAGAGATATATTTAAAGCCGGCGGTAAAGAGCACATTAAAATTATTGCTAAAATAGAAAACCACGAGGGGCTTGACAATTTACCGGCCATTATAGAGGCCGCCGATGGTGTGATGGTGGCACGCGGCGACTTAGGAGTAGAGATACCC
Organism: Spirochaetaceae bacterium; assembly: GCA_009784515.1. Classification (NCBI taxonomy): domain Bacteria; kingdom Pseudomonadati; phylum Spirochaetota; class Spirochaetia; order Spirochaetales; family Spirochaetaceae; species Spirochaetaceae bacterium. The sequence continues at coordinate 9,878 of WRBN01000032.1, forward strand.
CAAGAAGACGTACCCGTTGCCCAACGCCGCATGATTAAAGAGTGCTTAAGCGCCGGTAAAATAGTTATTGTAGCAACCCAAATGTTACAAACTATGGAGAGTAATCCTCGCCCAACTCGTGCCGAGGTAAGCGATGTGGCCAATGCCGTATGGCTTGGGGCAACAGCTACGATGCTTTCGGGCGAATCGGCACAGGGGAAATATCCCGTAGAAAGTGTAAAAACTATGTCCGAAATAGCAGAGCGGGCTGAAAAATCGATTAATTACTGGGAAGAATTTTTTAGAGGCATTAAAATTAAAGAACCGCTATTGCAATCTAGCGCCGTTGGCCGTGCCGCCTGCGATTTAGCTGCCAGTTTAAATGCCAAAGCCATTTTAGTGCTTACTTACAGTGGTTATACAGCCCGCGAAGTAGCCCGCTTTAGACCGGCTTGCCCCATTATTGCCGAAACTCCTAAAGAAGAGGTTAAAAACCAGTTGGCTCTTTATTGGGGAGTAGAGGCATTTGTAGGTATTAAACAAGATGATGTTAAAGCCAGTATAAATAATGCTATCGAATTGGCCGTAAAAAATGGTTACATAGCGTTGGGCGATTTAATTATTATTACTTCAGGTTTTCCTGCCGGTAAAACGAACCATACTAACCTTATTAAAGTGCATAAAGTTGGTGATGAAGTTTTATAGCAGCGTTAACCCTGCTTAATTAAGAAGTAAAAATTAAAAGATTAGGAAAAAAAGATATAAATGGATAAAAAAGTAGCCCTTATCACCGGTGCTAATAGCGGTATTGGTTTAGCTACCGCCGTAGAATTAGCTAAACAGGGTATATACGTAGTGTTAATGTGCCGTGATAAAACACGCGGCGAAAAGGCCTTAGCGTATGTACTAGCTCAAAGTGGTGGTGAGGCTACTTTAATGTTGGCCGATTTAGCCGACCTAGCCGGTATAAAAGCCTTTGCCGATGAATTTAAAACCAAATTTACTCGCCTTGATATTTTAATTAACAATGCCGGTCTTATCACCAAAGAGCGTAAGTTTAGCAAACAGGGCCACGAGCTGCAATTTGCCGTTAATCACTTAGGTCATTTTTTACTAACAAAATTATTACAGCCCCTCCTAAAAGACACGAGCGGTTCACGTATCGTGGTGGTATCCTCGATGGCGCACCGTTATGGTTATCTTGATTTAACCGATTTAGAGTTAGAGAAGGGTTATAAAAGTATGGCGGCCTACGGCCGTAGTAAATTGTGCAACATCTTATTTACCATCGAATTAGCTAAACAATTAAAAGATACCACTACTACCGTAAATTGCCTGCACCCCGGCGTGGTAAGTACGCAGTTACTGGGTAATATCGCCGGCGGCACAGATGGTCATAAGGCCAGCCCTATTAAATTTTTGTTAAATTTAATATTTTTAAGCCCTTTAAAAGGGGCGGCTACCACTATTTACCTTGCCACTAGCTCTGAGGTGGCTGCGGTAAGCGGCCTATACTTTGATAAATGCAAACCTAAAAAAACTACCGGTAAACAAGCCGGCGATGAGCAGCTGGCTGCCGATTTATGGCAGGTGAGTGAAAAATTGGTGGAAAGTTATTGATAATTTATAGCTGATAATTAAGCAAACGGTTGTTGTAACAAGTTGTCTTTAATTATCGGTTGTTAGTTTTCAACTAAAAACCACCCCGCAGGGTGGTTTTTTATCCGCCCCCAGCGCGACTCGAACGCACGACCTATTGCTTAGAAGGCAATTGCTCTATCCAGCTGAGCTATAGGGGCTAGTGGTAGTAATTTAGCACAGTTTACAGGTTTTGACAAGAGGCAGTTCGTTTGCTAATAAGCGTTAATATTAGGGTTTAGCCGTGTAGTGCTATTAAAGCCTATAATATTTTGAGTAGTTACTCCGCTCTCGGCTATCCAAAGAGCAGTTAATAGGGTAAGCCCGCTTATATCTAAAACCGTTAATCTGTTGTTGTTTAAATTCAAATATCTTAAATTGGTAAGCCTGCTTACATCAATATGAGTTAACCTGTTATTATTGGCACGAAGTGTAGCTAATTGAGTAAGGTTACCTACCTCAAGTGTAGTAAACCTGTTGTCGGATACATTAAGCCAAGTTAAATTAACAAGCCTGCTTAAATCTAGGTTGGCTAAATTGTTATGGCTTACATGAAGGCCGGTTAAACGAGTATTATTACTTAAATCTAAACTAGCTATTCTATTTCTATCTACACTAAGGTAATCTAAATTAATAAGGTTTCTGGTATTAAGTCCGGTTAATTGGTTACCACCTGCCCAGAGGGTAGTTAAACGGGTTAATCTGCTTACATCAAGGGTAGATAAGCGGTTACCATTTATTCCAAGCCTAACAAGCCCAGTAAGATTATTAACGTTTATATGGTTTAATCGGTTACTACTTGCATGAAGTTCGGTTAAATTGATAAGATTATTGACCTCTAAGGTTGTTAGCCTGTTACCCACCACATTAAGAAAAGTTAAATTAGTAAGAGAGTTTATATTAATGTGAGTTAATTGATTATTCATAACATTAAGGTTTGTTAAGTTGGTAAGGGTGTTTATATTAAGGCTGGTAAGGTCATTAAAACTAAAATCAAGAGCAGTAAGGCCTGTTAAATATTCTATACCGGCGGCATTGCTAATTTTTTCACCGGTAAACCGTCTTATTGCTCCGTCTCTTATGCTTTGTCTGGCTGTAAATTCGCCGGTAATACCAGCCAGTGCATTACTTAAAGCTTGACCAGTTAAAGCGGCGCTTCGTCCTAATCTTTCGGTTACACTTGCACGCAAAGATTCATCGGGAAATAAGCTTTCTAAAGTAGCATTAGTCGGCACCGGCAACCCTTGCCCATAAGTGCCATTTAAACCCACTAACATTAAGATTAATTTAACTATAAATGCCTTTTTCATTATGCCGCTCCGTACCACAAAATAGCATATTTTTGTAATTTATGAAAGCGAGTAGTTTCATTGTTTTTAGTTGCGGCTTGATACGTTTAATGTTTTGCTAATTATTCATTTATAAATACCACATATTTTTACTAAATTACTTAGATACCTTACGGCCTTCTTGTAATGGCATAGGCATCCCTTATCCACTTTCCACTCTTAAATAATATATTAATATAAATATATTTATCATTATTTATGTTTAATAGCAATTTATAAAATTTTTCATTTTTTATAACAATTTTCGATTTGTATTATAAATAGTAAATAATCAATAAAACTTTAAAATGATGGTGTTATAATACTTTTTTGTTATAAAGGGTTATTTTCTTGTAATTCATTATGTTGTAAGTACTTGTATTGACATAAATTGAATTATAGTTTAGGCTTAAGCAAAGTTTAATGCAAATGATAAAGGAGAGATAAAAATGAAGAAATGGTCAAAATTTTTGGTGCTTTTATTAGCTATTTTTGCCCTTGCTGCGTGTGGCGGTGGAAAGAGCAGTGGCGATAACACTGATATTACTCCCCCTGTTAGTGGTACATGGTGGGAGAATGCCGATTTTACCAACCATAGTAGTGCTAATGCTATTAGGTTTAGGAATGATACCGACGAAGATGTTTGGGTTTTTATTAACAGTGTGGCTCAAAATAACCTTATTGGTGGGGTAAGGGCCGGCGACCAAAACGCGGGTTTAATTGCCAATTTACCAACCAACCCAAGCGCTTTTCCATTGGTTTTTGTTACACGCGGCCAGCTACAAGAAAATGGTAGTAACTTAGCGGCTATTAATGCCCGCCCGTTTGGTAGGGTGCATGGCTTTTTTAACCCTAATAGCGACCCAACCGCTCCGCGCGAGGTTTATACTATTAGCGGCCATTTAGGTGGCAGCCACCGTTTAATGATTACCGACCCGGACAGCCGTAATGTTGAGGTGCGTGTAGGAGGTAGAGGCGGGCCAACCTTAGGTTATTTAAGCAGTAACATGAACAGTGTTACTTTGCATGTAGAGCCCGGCGACTACGACCTTTTCCCGGTAATTCGTATTTTTAATAGTGTACTGGGCCGTTTAAACACCATTCATCCTATTAGCCCCATTACCGGTAACTCGTTGTTTCAATCTATTAACATTAGTAACGCTAACAATCTTTACACTTTTGATGCTCGTAATTTGCTTGCTCTTATGGACGATAGCAATATAACTAGCGGAGTGGCTTGGCTGTATATTAATAATACCAGTGCCGGTGCAGTGCAAATAATTGATGGTCAGCAAGTTGTAATAGATTCTGTGGGTAATAGGTTAATTAATGCTAACCAAACCCGTACCTTCCATGTAGATATGACATCGGGTGCTGGCGGTAACGATTTTCTTCCAAGTCGGGCTGTAACTTACCGCATAGGGCCAACAGGGCAAGAAGTGCCAATAGAATTTATTGATGCGACTGGTTTGACGCATTTAGAGGGTACGCCAATACCGTTGGATAGAGACTATATGTATACCGTAAGGGTTACAGGTAACCATAACCTTGGTACCTTAAGGGCAGTAATTGATTTAAGAGAGATTCCTGCGCGCCGCATTACTTTAGCGGATTTACAACAGTAGTTAAATTTTTACTAAAAATAAACAGTTGGTAGTTTAGTTAAACTACCAACTGTTAGCTGTAATGGTAGGTGTGATGAAAATAAAAAAAATATTAACAATAATTTTAATGTTAGTTTTAGTGATAGTTCTTACTGCTTGTTCCGACAAAAGCAGTACTGATGACGGCACCGGTGATAATGGCGCCGGCGGCACACAAGTGGCGCAGCTTATTATTGATAACAGGCAAAACCCTATTCCCGTTAGTATATATTCTTCGTGGGATAGAATTGCCGAAAACCGCCTTATTAACCAGCTAGAGGGCGGCAGGCAATCGGCAACCATTAGTTTTGGAGCCTTTCCACAGGGTTTTGTTTTTTACCCCACCTATTTTGTGCGCATAGATGGCCACACTTTTGTCATTAGCCCACAGCATGGCAATGTCGATTTACCTGTGCCGGCCAATACCATCACTACGGTTACCGTTAGGCCGCTCTCATCACTTTTTACACGTAACCAATCTTTAACTAATAATAGTTACTTACGTATTGTTAATGAGGGCTTTACCACTATTAGGTTAGTAAGCGGCAGTGTAATTATTAGCGAACTAGCCCCCAGCGAAAGTGCTGTTATTAATGTGCATACTGGCCCAGCGGCCAATTATCATTTGCTGGTAACCGAAGGCGGTGAGCAAATATTTAACTTGCCTGCCCTTACCTTTACAGCAGGGCAGTTTACTATTATGGAATTTAATGGAGTAAATATCAACCACTTAAGAACTACCGCTATTGTTTTGGCCAATGCCGAGTGGTTTTAGTTTAATATAATAAGGAGACAAAAAATGAAAAAATTAATGATGTTAATTATAGCTTTAACTATAGTTTTAGCCGGGTGTAGTCTTTTTTCACTACCAAAAGCAACTTTAACTATAGAAAACCGTTCGTCTTACGAATTAATTAATGTAACGGTAAACGGCATTTCTTTTGGCAGTATTCCCTCTGGCAGAAGCGTAAGCCGAGATAGCCCTAAAAGTGGTTACAGTATTTCAGGTTATATTTATTTTAATTTGGCAATAAACTCCATAGCTTTATTCACTAACCAACAGGTAGCAGTATCAGAGGATAGCAGCGGTACTTTTACTTTTACCGACACTACTATGGTTCGTTCTTCTAATGCTGTTCCAGCAAATACGCTTGCTTCTTTTGCTACAGAAGATTAGTAGGAGGAAAAATGAAAAATGTTTTAATAGCGCTAATAACCCTATTTTTGCTGGGCTGTAATACGAGTGGTGATGACTTATTAGATATACCCGGTGTGGATAATAGGCCGGGTGGTAATAACGCTACCACCCTCACCATTCAAAACGAATCGGGCCATACCGTAACCAACGTGATGTGGAATAACGTTGATTTTGGCACCATTAGCCCCGGCCGCAGCGAAACACGGCTTGTTACCGCCGGCAGCGGTTTTGTACGTATGCGGCCAAGTAATAACCCTTATAATTTAAGAACAGAGGCCCAGTTGCATGTTACGGCGGGCCAGCAACAGCAGCTTGTGCTTAACAATAACATGCGCATACTGCGCGAGCTGGATAACACGGGCCACACTTTGCATAATATAGCGAACACACACTTTAATACCCAAATTGGCGGTACTGGGCCCGGTGGCGGCACAATATTTTTTGCGCAAGGTGGAACGTTTAGGGAAGTGAGCGGGGAACTTGGCACATTTACTACCTCTTGGGATAGTGGAAGTCAAGCTGTAAGAGCGGCTAGCAATTTAAGGGCTGGTGGCTTTGATGATTGGCAACTGCCTAATAGTGGTGATATGCAATTACTGTATGATAATTTGCATAGAAGAGGACTTGGCGATTTTGCAAGTTCCACAATTTCAACCGATAGATACTGGAGCAGCAGTTTTACAGGTTCAAGCTTTAATTTTCAAACTGGTGGTTGGGTAAACACCAGCATGAATAGTTTACAGCGTGTTCGCGCGGTACGGGAATTTTCAGTTAATTAAGTAGTTGCCTTTATATTCCTAATAGTGTTATCTTTAAAATAAAAATACCTATTAGGAATAACTATAATGAACTTTGAAAAGCTCACCCTAAAAACCCAAGAAGCCGTGCAAAGTGCTGTTACTATGGCGCAAAAGCGGCAAAATAGCGAAATTACTCCCAGCCATTTATTAATAGCCCTTATAGCGCAGGAAAATGGCATTGTCCCGGCCCTGCTTGATAGCATGGCTATTCATAACCAAACTCTGCTACTTAAAGTAGAGGATTTGCTTAACAAATTGCCGCGTATTAGCGGCACAGCCGGCCAGCCCAGCTTAAACAGCGAGCTAAACAAAGTTTTTGCCGATGCCGATGACGAACGCCTTAAGCTAAAAGATAACTACATTAGCGGTGAGCATTTATTGTTGGCTTTGCTTAAAGCCCCATCACTTGTCAAATTGTTTAAAGAGTTAAATATTGATAATAACAAAATATTAACGGCTATGCAAAGCGTGCGCGGGCAAAATAAGGTGGATAGCCCAGAGGCCGAAGAACGTTACCAAGCCCTTAAAAAATATTGCCGCGATTTAACCCAGCTGGCAAAACAATCAAAGCTTGACCCGGTGATTGGCCGTGATGAAGAAATTAGGCGCACCATGCAGGTGTTGGCCCGCCGTACCAAAAATAACCCGGTTATTATTGGTGAGCCCGGCGTGGGTAAAACCGCCATTGTAGAGGGGTTGGCACGGCGGATTATCGCCGGTGATGTGCCGGAAAGTTTACGCGGCAAAACTTTGTTGGCCCTCGATATGGGCGCGCTGGTGGCTGGGGCGAAATATCGTGGCGAATTTGAAGAAAGGCTTAAAGCCGTGATTAACGAAATTGTAGCCAGCGAAGGGCAAATCCTCATTTTTATTGATGAGCTACATACCTTAGTAGGTGCAGGCGCTAGTGAGGGCAGCACCGATGCCGGCAACCTCCTTAAACCTGCTCTTTCACGCGGTGAGCTGCACACCATCGGGGCCACTACCCTTGATGAATACCGTAAATACATCGAAAAAGACGCCGCCCTCGAGCGCCGCTTTCAGCCGGTCTATGCTAATGAGCCTAGTGTGGGCGATACCATCAGTATCTTGCGCGGCCTGCGCGAACGTTATGAAAACCATCATGGCGTACGTATTACCGATGAAGCTTTGGTGGCCGCAGCAACTTTGAGTAACCGCTACATCACCAATCGTTTTATGCCCGATAAAGCTATCGATTTAATCGATGAAGCCGCCAGCCGCCTCAAAATGCAGATAGAAAGCCAGCCCGAAGAGCTGGATAAGCTGGAACGCCGCCTTTTACAGCTGAACATTGAAAAGCAAAGTTTAGATAGAGAAAAAGACAAAGCTAGCCTTGAACGTAAAGAGGTGTTGCTCAAAGAAATATCGGGCTTACAGAACGAGCGAGATACCTTACAGCTACGCTGGCAAAATGAAAAGAGTAAGATAGAGGCCATTCAAAAGGCCAAGCGTGAGCTGGAGGAACTTAACAACCTAGAGGCTCAGTACAGCCGTGAGGGAAATTTAGAAAAAGCCGCCGAAATTAAATATGCTAAAATTCCTGCTGTTAATGGGAAATTAGCAGCTTTAGCGGAGGAGCTAGGTAACTTACAAAAAGCCAGTCCTATGTTACGAGAAGAAGTGAGCGAAGAAGACATTGCTTTAGTGGTGGCTACATGGACCGGCATACCAGTGGGTAAAATGCTGGCCAGCGATAAAGAACGCTATATTCAGTTGGAGAGTATTTTAGCTAAAAAGGTCATTGGTCAAAAAAAGGCGGTAGAGGCGGTAGCCAACGCCATACGCCGTAACCGCAGTGGTCTTGCCGACGAAAACCGACCTATGGGCAGCTTTTTATTTTTGGGGCCAACCGGCGTGGGAAAGACCGAGCTGGCCAAAACATTAGCCGGCTTTTTGTTTGATGACGAACGTGCCCTTACCCGTATCGATATGAGCGAATACATGGAAAAGCACGCCGTTAGCCGTCTGATTGGAGCGCCGCCCGGTTATGTGGGTTACGATGAAGGCGGCCAGCTTACCGAAGCGGTGCGCCGCCGCCCTTACAGTGTTATTTTGTTTGATGAAATTGAAAAAGCCCACAGTGATGTGTTTAACATTATGCTGCAGCTGCTTGATGATGGCCGCCTTACCGACAGCGCAGGCCGGGTGGTAGATTTTAAAAACACCATCATTATTATGACTAGTAACATTGGCAGCCACTTTTTATTGGAGGCCGCCGACCCTGAAAGTGTGCACGAGCAAATAGATGGACTGTTAAAGCAGCACTTTAAGCCCGAATTTTTAAACCGTATTGACGAAACCATTTTGTTTCATAAATTAAACGAAAGCGATATTAGACTTATTGCCGAAATTCAGCTAAGCAGCCTGCGTAACCGTTTAGAGGCTAAGGGTTTTAAACTGGAGGTGAGTGATGAAGCTTTAACTTTTATTACCACAGCAGGCTTTAACAGCGCTTTTGGTGCTAGGCCGCTTAAACGCGCTATACAAACTTTATTAGAAAATCCGTTAGCTAAAAAGCTGCTGGAAGGAAATTTTATGGCGGGTGATACCGTTAAGGTAAGCGTGGAGAATGACGAGTTGAAAATTGAAAGGTGAAAACTTTTCTGTTATTGCTGTATATGTTAAGCTATTCGAGGACAAGCTATAATGAAAGAAGGAGAAAGTTATGGCAGGTTCAAGGAATGAAATAGGGACACTAAACTCTTTAACGAAAGGGTTTATTCGTAACACA
>WRBN01000033.1 GCA_009784515.1 Spirochaetaceae bacterium
TTTAAGGTTGGTTTGGCTAGATAAAATTGCTAGACTAGCTAGTCATCGATAAATACTGTTGGTGCCTATAAAGGGATAGTTACCTTTATTGTCTTGCCATAGCTAAGTTCGTTATGGTATATTAGTAAAACCGGAGCATAAAAATATATGGAGAATAATCAACAAAAACTTATCGATGCTATACAAAGTAAAATTACCGCGGGCAGCAGTAACAATTTAAAGGCTTTTTTAGCCGGAATAGACCAACTGGAGTTACTAGAGGCCGTAGAAGAACTTAATGCCGAAGAACAAGCCATCATCTTTCCTTTGTTACCTAAAGATAAAGCTTATTTTATCTTTGAGCAGTTAGCAACCAGCGACCAGCACCAGCTTATCGATAGCTTTAAGGGCGAAGAAGCCCAAGAGCTGGTGGAAGAACTGCCGCCCGATGACCGTGTGCGTTTATTTGATGACTTGCCCAAAGAAGAGGCCGATAAGTTATTAGAGGGGTTATCGCCTAAAGAGCAGCAATCTACCAACTTATTAATGAGCCACCAGCCGCAAACGGCCGGCCGTATTATGACTACGCAGTATGTCAATATTTCCCCTCATATATCGGCCCACAAAGCTTTAGAAAAAGTTAAGGAAAGGGCCAAAGAAAAAGAGACTATCTACATAATTTATGTTACCGATAACTTAGGAAAACTGGTAGGAGCACTTTCGTTACGCGAATTACTTACCGCCGAGCCCGGAGCCAAAGTTAGTGATTTTATGAAAACTTCTTTAATTACCGTTCAGCTTGATACCGACCAAGAAGAGGTAGCCCGCCTTTTACAAAAGCTCGATTTACTGGCTATTCCAGTGGTAGATGAGCAAGATACGCTGGTGGGCATTGTTACCGTTGACGATGCTATGGATATTTTAGAGGCCGAAGCTACCGAAGATATGCTGGGTAAGGCCGGTATATCTTCCGGTCTTGCAAAAGACCAATCTAAACAAAGTAACACCCTCATTAATGGCTCTATTTGGCGAATATGGCGCGTGCGTTTACCTTTTTTATTTTTAACCTTAGGCGGCGGCCTGCTTGCCGGCAGCGTTATCGGCGCCTTTGAAGATGTGCTGGAACAGGTAGTGTTTATTGCCGTTTTTATTCCGGTTATTATGGGTATGGGCGGTAACGTTGGGGTGCAATCGTCTACCATCTTTTTACGCGGCATGATTTTGGGCCACATTCGGGAAGAGACCTTATGGCGGCATATCTTAAAAGAGGTTACCGTTGGCTTTAGTATGGGCGCTGTGGTGGGCATCATCATTGGTTTAATAGCGTGGTTATGGCAGGGCATACCGCAACTAGGTTTAGCTATTGGCCTTTCGTTAATTATTGCCATGACGGTGGCTTGCTTTTTGGGCTTTATGATTCCTTACCTACTTGCTAAATTACACATTGACCAAGCCGCCGGCACCGATCCGCTTATTACCACTATTAAAGATGTGCTGGCCCTGCTTATTTACTTTAGTTTGGTAAGGTTATTTTTAGGGTATTTGTTGTAAGCGGTGAGCTATACAACTTTCATACAATCAGCCGGCAAACAAATTTTAGGAATTGGTAATGACTACAAACAAACTTTATTATGGTGATAACCTTAATATTTTAAAACAATTAAGCAAAGAGTACCTGCAAGGGTTTATCGATTTAATTTATATCGACCCTCCTTTCAATAGCAATCGCGATTACAATATATTATATGATAATTTAATTACCGATGAAGGTGATAAAATTAAGGCAGGTAAAGAGGCTTTTAGTGATACGTGGAGTAACACGGACCTTTCACACGAGCTTGAAGAGATGAAAGATTATACCGATATGCCTAAGCTCTATCGTTTTTTTGAGAATAACCGTGAAATTTTTACAACTGCTCAAATGAGTTACCTTACGATGATGGCTCATAGGCTTTATTATATACGTAAAGTATTAAAAGATAGCGGTAGCTTATATTTACACTGCGACCCTACAATGAGCCACTACTTAAAAATTGTGCTGGATTTAATATTTGGTGAAAAAAATTTTAGAAATGAGATTGTATGGTGTTATCGCGGGGCTGGTTACCCTAAACTCGATTTTGGTAAGCGGCATGATATTATTTTTAGATACAGTAAAACAGAGAACTATAAATTTTATCTTGATGAAGTGCGTATGCCTTATGCTGAAGAAACTGTTAAAAGGTTTTCTTATAAAATAGGTAATAAACGCGGCGGCAAAGATTTTGGGCAGCAAAGTTTACACCCATTGGGAAGGCAACCAGATGATTGGTTTGCCGATTTACAACCGATAGCTCCTTCTGCTAAAGAACGTTTAGGGTACCCCACTCAAAAACCAGAAGCCTTACTTGAGCGTATTATTAAAGCTAGTAGCCAAGAAAACGATTTAATAGCCGATTTTTTTTGTGGCTGCGGTACTACAGTTGCCGTAGCAGAGAAATTAAACCGTAAATGGCTGGGCGTAGATATTAGCCATTTAGCCGTTACCTTAGTAGAAGAAAAGCGTTTAAAACCTTTAAAGGCTAAATATGAAGTAATAGGCTTTCCGCGTGACTTAGCTGGCGCAGAAAAATTGGCCCAAGATAACAAATTTAAATTTGAACAATGGCTTGTCGAGTATATTTTGCGTGGCCATCAAACTAAAAAGACTGGTGATGGCGGGATAGATGGTCATGTAACCTACACCTTGCCCAGTGGTAAAAAGGTACAAGCTATCATCGAAGTGAAAGGCGGAAATATTTCTATGGCACAAATACGGGCTTTTAAAGATAGTATAAGCAAATTTAATGCCGATTTTGGTATTTTTATGGGTTTTACTGGGCAATTCACGAAAGGTATGTACAGCGAAGCCGACAACTTAGGCTATCTTGAGGGTTTCGATTTATTTAACCAAAGACTTAAAAAATTTTGTATTATTACCGTAGAAGATTTATTTATTAATAACTTGCCGGATGCTTTAAAAATGTTTAACATAAATACTACTTACTAAAGGAAATATCAATGTCCGAACTACTCAAAGATATGTACAATCATAAGTCGTTAAGCCAACTGGCTGCCAATATTAAAACGGTTTACAACCTTTTTAAGGCCGAAGAATTTTTAAAATCGACAATGGACGAAAGCTGGGTAAACTTAGAGTTAAAAGCACGTGGCCGCCAAATTTGCCTAAATTTAGGTAAATACTTACCGGCTAACTACCCTGATGCGCTTAAGGTTATCGATGATGTATTAGCCAGCCATAATGATTGGGTAAATGGCTTTTTTGGCGTTATCTTTGCCGATTTTGTCGAGGTTTATGGCCAAGCTGAGGAAAACTGGGATATATCGATGGCGGCTTTGGCAAGGTACACTCAATATGGCTCGGCCGAGTTTGCCGTAAGGCCTTTTATTATTAACTACGAAGAACGTATGCTGGCCCAAATGTTGGCTTGGGCACGGCACGAAAACGAACATATACGCCGTTTGGCCAGCGAAGGCTGCCGTCCGGCCTTACCGTGGGGGCAAGCCCTAACTAAATACAAAAAAGACCCGGCACCCATCTTGCCTATTTTAGAGCAGCTAAAGGCCGACCCGTCGTTATATGTACGCAAAAGTGTGGCCAATAATTTAAACGATATATCTAAAACTCACCCGGCTTTAGTGGCCAAGCTGGCTAAAGAGTGGTACGGCGATAACGAGCGCACCAACTGGATTGTTAAACATGGCTGCCGCACTTTACTTAAAAAAGGCAACAGCGAGGTACTGGCTATTTTTGGCTTTAACAATGCTTTAGCTATTACCACCGGAGGTTTTACCTTAGATAAAACCTCGTTGACCATTGGCGAAGATGTAAATTTTTCTTTTACTATTTTAAGCCAAGAAGCCGCTAAAGTGAGGCTGGAGTATACTGTAGATTATGTTAAGGCAAATGGTAAAACCAGCCGTAAAATTTTTCAAATATCTGAAGTTACGTTAAAAGCAGGTGAAGACAAGCTTTACAGCAAAAACCACTCCTTTGCTAATTTAAGTACCCGTAAACATTATCCCGGAGTGCATACCCTTACCCTTATTGTTAATGGGGTAGAGCGAGTGAGCTTAGATATTGAGTTAATTGAATAATTATTTAAAGATACTAAAAACTATAAAAACTATTTTATTTTTGCTTGACAAATTGTAATTATCAAATTACAATCTATTAAAGTGATGTTATATCTATAAGAAAAACTAAAGTATAGCTATTCCCTAGATTGGAGGATTTTACAATGAACAATATTAGTGTTATTTCAGAAAATATGCTTTGCGATGTGCGTAAAAGCTTTAGGTTACTTTACCAGTATAATCAGCAAGTGCTCGATTTAGTAAAGTATATTGGCAACCAATTTGGTATAGACGAAATTTATGGCTTTCCTAGATGGTCTACGCCTGCTCCGGCGCCGGTACGCAATAAAGCTACATCGATAGATAACCGATTGGCATGGGATTGGCTTAACATGCATTTATACGAATTTAATTTTATAAGTGAAGACGATTTACATTTTTCGATTGTTATCCAAAGCGATACCGGCAGGTATGACGGCAACACAAATTGGACCAATATTGAAAGTTTTGGCGATGTAAATAAGGCTCAAACCCGCCTTATTTTTGTTTTAGGCGATAAATACTGGAATTTAGATTTTCATGGCCTATTTGAAGATGCCGATATAATGTATAAAAATGAAAGTACTAAAATTATAAAAGACCCCGAAGATGATGGGAAAATGTACGTTATGGCCTTTCCTTTAACCAAATTTAAAGATAAAGAAACTATTACCGCCGGCTTACAAGAGTGGGTAGATTTTTTACATAAGCACGGTATTGATAAATTAAAGAAAAAATAAAAATAGCCGCCCCAACCCCTCTTTATTAACGAAAAGGAGTTGGGGCAGTGCCTATAAATAGCTAGTTAAACCTAACCTTTTTCCCTACCAAACCAACCTTAAAGAATACTGGTAACTACAAATAGTTACCAGTATTCTTTAAACTATCCTACTAACGCGGCCAAAAAAACAAAGTTAGCACGTTATTTAAGGTAGCGGCAATACTTGGCCCTATCTGGTTAGGCCCAATTTCTGATTGAAAAGAACTTCCCGGCTGGCCGTTTACATCAAAATTGGTATAGTTTACTCCCACCACAGCAAGATTACCGTGCTCATTTATATCTATCCTAAAAAAATAGATACGGCTATGGTACTGCGGCAGCAGTAAATTTTGCGAATCGTACCAGTGGTTCATACGCTCTTGGTCTACTGGCGGTGGCGGTAAATTGCCGGTTAATGGGTTCATTACCATACCGGCAAAGGTATTACCAGCGTCAGCGGCATTAGGGCCGGGGCTAAGGACGTTGTTGGTAAAAGGCATTTCCGTTAAATTATTTAACATTACCCTAAAGGCATAAATAGGGTTGCCGTTACCATCTACAGTGGTGCTTAAAAGCATATTGCCGGCATTTTCAATATCACCAAAGTTACCAAAGGTTACCCGCCGTGTATTAACTCTAGTTACGGTACCGGCAGTTTCTCCCCTAGTAAGAGGTACATCACGCCAAGCGCCATCACGCAACATAGGACTGTTAGTAATAGCTGTATTACCGCGGTGTAAATTTAAAAATGCTTCAATTTCGGCTTGTACAGGCTCTCTAAAGCCTTCGGGCGGCCAGTTGTCCATTCTTGGCGGCCTTATGGTAACTAAGCCAACGGTTAAGACGCCGTTATTGGGATGGCCGTTAAAATTTAGTGAGACGCTTGTTGAGTTACCCGCATTGGTTAGGGTAAACCTTAGTAAATTTAAAGCCTCCGCTGCCAGCTCTTCGCGTACCGTAGCCTCGCTAGGAGTGGTGCCGGAGGTAAAGATAACATTAAAGCTAACGGCTTGCGGCGTAAAATTAATGGCCGTTACCGTAATATCACTGGCGGCGTACATTTTCGCAATAGCTTCCCGCATAAGTAGCTCAAAGACTTGTGCCGTAATTGGCAGCTGATAGACAAGGTTATTGCCGGCGGTAACAATTACATTGGGTAAGTTACTGTCAAAAAGAGAGCGCACATTCTCTATAGCGGTATTTTGTACGGCGGCAGTAAAAGCAGGTAAAGCTACCACAATGGCTACCATAATATTATCACTGGCCCTAGCTACGTCCCCGCTACTAACGGGAAGGCCGTTAAGGGTGTAAGCTAACTGCACATTAGCAGCCAAAATATTTGGCGCGCTATCTATTACAGCCCCTATAACCTCCGGAGGTGAAGGAAGATCAAAGACCGAAACAACAGGTGCGCTACTGGAAGCGTTGCCTCCACCTGTACGACAGGCCACAAACGATAGAAGTATGAGTAATCCTAATAATAAATTTTTTAAATACTTTTCCATATATTTCCTCCTTAAAAAATACCATTTAAAGGTATTTTTTACACTTAAAGTACTATACCCTAATAATTGCAAAAAATCAAGCATTATAAGTGATATTTTAGATATAACAACTTGTTTATTCACAAAATTGTAATATATCTATGTATTTCTAAGTATTGTTATGCTAAATAATAAAATTATGCCGTATATTAGCTAAATGTACTTATAGACTTACAGCACACTAAAAAACCCCTTTGTTAAAAGGGGGTTGAGAAAATGCCTTATAAAAGCCGCTAGCGGCTAGTTAAAGTAAAACTGCATAGCTAAAAATAGGGCCGCTACAATATAGGTAGCCGGCTTAATTTGTCTGGCCTTGCCGCTAAATAACTTAATAACTACATAACTAATAATACCAAAGGCAATACCTTCGGTAATGCTGTAACTTAACGGCATCGTGATAAGGGTAAAAAAGGCGAGGATAGTCTCGCTAAAGTCATTAAAAATCTAGGTCGGCAATGGGACTTAACATAAATAGCCCAATAATAAACATAAAATGGGCAAAGCTTATACTTATACTGTGGAAAGAACTAATAGGTTTTTAAGGCATTATTTAGCCAGATTTGTCAGAAAAAGCTATTCTTCCAGCAAATCTGTATTCATGGTTGAACTCTCTGTTTACCTCTTCATTTACAAAGATTTTAACTTTTCTATTCTATTGTAGCACTGCCTATTAAAGTTTGGCTTTTACTATGACTTTATATCAAACATTAGCTATAGGTAAGGAATTACCTTTAAGGCTAGGTTACCTAGTTGATAAGATATCATCAATATTTTGATATTGCCCTGTGCGGTCTAACCCAAAGTAGCTGTAAAAACTTCGTTTTTCTCCGGCAAAGTCATAGCCATTCCGGCCATAATTAAAAGCAGCGTTTACATTTAATCTATCATTTTCTATTATAAACTCATCGCTCATAGTAATAATAACGTTATGTGATGAGGTAATCCAATGGTCGTACTCTCTAAAACTAAAAATACCGGCAATTACTTCACCTTCAATATAAACAATAACTATATTTTGCATTATAGCGGTACCAAAAAGCTTTGTCTGCCCGGCCGCTACCTCACTATGCATAAAACCACCGTTTTTATCTATTAAAGTAATAAATCCTTTTTCTGCGGTATTGTTAGTAATTTGCAAAGTTATTTTACAAGCTGAATCGCAGCTGATAGACAAAAGCACCCACAGCCCCACACAAATAAAGGGTATATTTTTAAAGACTTTATTAATCATAATTTGGCTATACTAATATTATTTTACCGAGTTGTCAAGATAACTGAAAGAAATATAACAAAAGAGCTCTTTGCCCCGCGAAAAGCACACTAAGCCACAAAATCGAAAGGCTTTGGCCGTTTGATTAGCCCCAAGCTACACAAAAAACTAAGTTCTTTATTTTGTAGTTACAAAACAATTCTAATTTATTATGGTATTCCATCCTAGTATACTTTAGGATAGTTTTGTTATAATGTCAAGCTTTAAAAAACTCATTACTCTTGAAAAGCAAAGCAAACTATGCTAATTTTAAGTAATGAGAAAAAAAAGCCTAGCTTTTTATTTAGTTGCTCCGCCGGTAATAATGTTATTAGTAGCTTTAATTTACTTTTTGGTAACTAACCATAATAACTACGACTACAGCCGCCAAGTAGCTTTAAATGGCCTGGAGCGCAGCTTAAGAGCCGAGTCCCGCTTGGTACTGGCCGAATACGACTACCGCGCCCTTTTTAACATCGAGAACAGCCAGAGGGTATTCGGCGTGGCCGTGCCGGTAAACCGGATGCTTTTTGCGGTACATTACCGGCTGCGTGCCGGTATTAGCCTAGAAGATAATTTTGAGCTAATTTATAACGATTTTGAGAGCGTAACCGTTAAACTAGGCAGCCCGCAAATTTTTAGTGTAACTGCCTTAGACGAAACCATTTACAGCTTTGATAACTGGAGCCTACCGCTAACAACTATTAGGCTGGCCGATTTTTTACCGGCCATAGAGGCCGAAACTGCCGAAGTAACGGCCAGAGCCCTTAACGATGGTATATTACAACGGGTACAAAACAACGCCACTCTCTTTTTTACCACTCATCTAGCGGCTTTAGGGTTTAGTTACATTGATGTAGTTATTAACTAATTTCTTTTCATAATTTAAATATGTTGCTCAGCCATTCTCTTATTTTAATCAACAGAAAACTCACGCACGGCGTGAACGCTTCCCGGCAGGTTATTATAAGACGGTACCCAAGTCCCGTCCCAAAACCCGAAACCACCGGCAGAAAAGCTACTACTCCAGTATGCGATGTAAATTGTCAAACAACAGTGTCATATTTTCGCTGCTTGGCAACGCTCAATCACTAAAGCCCCTGGCGCTAAAATTTCGGGCGATAGTATCGGCATCATTTCTGGTAAACATTCCAAGCTCTGCGCTTACCTCTTTAAATAGAACATTGCCAAAAGACGCAAGTATACCGCTATTATTATCTCGCTCTTGTGTTAATACAGTATTATTCAAAATATCGTTAAAGTAGTTGCCGCTTGAGGCGGAATGGGGTCCCGAAGGCAACCCACTAAAGCAACCAACATTATCAACAATTTTTTCATTATTTTCTCTCTTCAACAGCTTTAAAGGCAAACTATAATTTTTAACCATTTGGCTGCCTAAATACATAACCAAATGGTTTATTAAAAAATATAATTTATTCGCCCTTTACCAGCTCTATCACTACTAAGCAAGCTTTTTCTAGGCTGCTCAGGCTTAACCACTCCCAGTAACCATGAAAGTTATGGCCGCCGGTAAAAATATTGGGACAAGGCACACCCAAAGCCGTTAGCTTGGCCCCATCTGTCCCGCCGCGAATAGGTTTAATAATAGGGGTTACCCCTACTTTTTTTACAGCATTTAGTAAGTTTTGCATTACCTCTGGCTGTTTTTCGATAGCTTCGCGCATATTACGGTACTCTTCTTTTAGTTCTACAGTAATTTTACCGTGAGGAAAAGCTGCCTCTACGGCGGCGGCAAAGCTATGCAAGGCGGCGGCACGGCGCTCAATTTCAGCGGCATTATGGTCGCGCAAAATTACCTCTAGGGTGGCTTGCTCGGTATGGCCTTTTAATTCTTGCGGCCAGTAACAGCCATAGTAACCGTCGGTAGCTTCCGGCGATTCGCTGCGCGGTATTAAATTAATAAAGGCTGCCGCCATACTTAAAGCATTAACCATTTTACCGCGTGCCGTACCGGGATGGATAGGTACTCCTTTAAAGTTAATCATGGCATAGCTGCCGTTATAACATTCGTACTCTAGGTAACCCAGTTCATCACCGTCTAAAGTATAAGCTGTTTTACTGCGCAGTTTATCTAGCGGGAAGTTGGCCATACCGTTACCGCCTTCTTCATCGGGGGTAAAAACAGCCTCTATGCCGTTGTGTTTAATGTGCGGGTTGTTTACCAAATATTTAATGGCCGTCATAATGGCCGCTATACCGGCTTTATCATCGGCCCCAAGCAACGTGGTACCATCGGCCGTAATAATGGTATCGCCGCTGTATTTACCCAAATAAGGGTCGGCAGCTGGGTCTATGATGATGTTATTTTTTAACTTGATAGCCTTACCATCGTAGTTTTTATATACTTGCGGGCTAACGTTGGTAGCCGTTACGTCTTCGGCCGTATCAAGGTGGGCCATAAAAGCAATCGGATTATCGGTGCCGCTGTTAGCTTTTAAATGGGCTATAACAAAGGCTTTGTCATCGTTATATACCTCTAAGCCAAGCCCTTTTAGCTCTTCGGCCAGCATTTTAGCCAGCGCCAACTGATTGGGGCAGGTAGGGTAAACTTTACCGGCATTGGCTAAATTGGTGCGGGTATCTATTTTAACATAACTAATAAAACGGTCTAATAAATCGGCTTGTAAATCCATCGTATCTCCTCGTATATGGTATTAAGCTTATTAACTTGTAAAGATAACAAACCCTTACCACTCCATTTTACTATAGGGTAATAAAATTGTAAAGCTTTAAGTTAAGTAATTTTGAGCCGTAAAGTGGTAAGTTGTTTTACTCGGCCAGTAAACCGCTTAACACGTCGGCCATTTTTTTGGCGGTTTTACTCACACGGCCTTCATCTTTAGCGGCCTTAAAAAGGTTGATGGCCTTAATATATTCGTGTTTGTTATAGTAATAATCGCCAACCCGTACAATGCCATCGGTGTAGTTTAAATTTAAAAATATTTTAGAGGCCAGCTCGATATTGCCTTCGTTAAATAAAATATTCCCTTTACGCAGCAAAGCTACTTTATCACCGGCCGAAACATCGGGGGCCTTATCGGGCACACCAATTTTAATAAAACCTTCTTTGGGTAATTTTTGTAATAAATCTTGTGTTTTACCGGCTTGTTTCATCTTTTTTTCCTTATAGCTTTTATTATAGTAGTTAGCGGCCTAATAAACAAGCTATCTTTTAATAATATTTTACTACTTAAGGCTAATTTTTAGCCGCTACGTAGTTAATAATGCCTTGCGCTATTTTTTCGGCATCTTGCTGCCGTACTAAATAACTGTTTACCAGCTCAAAATCTTCTTGCACTAAATTTCTTACCTCTACCAAAACGGCGGCGGGGGCCGGATTATTATTAACCATAATAAAAGAGCCCCGGCGTATTGTGCCGCGCCCTTTACTATCAATAATGGCCTGCGCTAAATTAAGGCTGTGCTGCGTTGGGTTACTGGCTACAGCTACCAAACCTAACGGTGTATGCGGGCTGGAATCGTTATGGATACTAATAAAAATTCGTCTGTCTATAGTGATATTTTTTAATAAATTTCCGGTTATCTCTAAACGGCGGCGAAGCACCCAAAGCCCGCCACCCATACTATCACCCTCTCTTTCGTTATTAAAGACGGCGTTTTGCGTGTTGGCAAAAGTTTGCTGAATATCGTTATTGCGGATAGTATAACTAGGCGAAATATTAGTTAGCTGCACCTGCGCCCCGTGCCGCTTAAGTAAGGCATAAAGCCGCATAGCCACATCGTAGTTATATTGGGCTTCATAAAAAGTTTTAACTTCGCCGCTTACTTCTTTAGTTACCACAGCGCCCGGGTCGCGCCCGCCATGCCCGCTATCCAGCACAATAGTATACCCCTGCAAAACATTACTTAACATACCGGCCTGCTCTATTTGCCGGTTAAAGCCGGTTAATAAAGTTTGCGCCATCGTAAAGCGTTGTTGTACTGTAAGGTTATCGCTGCGGCCATCAAAAGGCAAAGGTTGACTCTCCGGCCTTAAAACCGGATTAGCCGGTAAAAAGTTGGCCGGCACCATCTGTGCCGGTGGCGGCACCCGTGCTTGCCATAGTTCACGGTTAGCTTGCGGCTGCCATACTTCGTCATTAAAAACCATAAAAACGGGGTTAAACAAAATAAGCTCGGTACCGGCGATAATCTCGGTAGTGTTTAAGGCATTGTATTGCATTAATTGGTCTACCGTTAGTTCAAAGCGGTCGGCAATACTTTCTAGGCTATCACCGGCCTTAGCTACATAGTTAAGGGGGTGGTTAGCTGTAAGCTGCAAAAGCTGCCGGCGCGAAAGTTCTAGGCTATCAAGATTATTTAACATCACTAAATTGCTTTGCGGTACGGCAAAACGTACGCTAATACTGCTTAAAGTATCGCCGCGCTGCACCACATAACTTTGCCCAGTAACGGCGGCTTGCTGCGGCAAAATTAATACGGCGCCGGCTTTAAGATGACGGCTGTTTAAATTATTTAACTGAGCTAGTTGTTGCGGAGTAATCTTAAAGGCAGCAGCTAAAGTATTAAGGTTATCGCCGGCCCTAACAATGTGGTAATTAATGGGGATAACTACATCACCGGCATTTTGAGCGGCCATTAAAGGCAACGGCTTAATATTTAGGCTATAATTAAAATTAATATAGTTATTGGTTAAGTTAAGCCAGCTAAAAAGGGTTACGGCCGGCAAAGCCAGCAGAAAAATAGCTAAAAAAATAAATATTGTCCGCTTTTTAGCGGTTTTTTTAGGCCGTCTTAAATAGCCGGGATAGTGCTTAACTTTAGGTTGATGAGCTTTAGCGAGCATTATTTATATTATCGGGTAAATGAAAGTACACCTTTATATGGCTTATTTTATTGACAAACCGGTCGCTATAGGCTAAACTTTTATTAAGGAGGAATTATGATTAAAAAACATACATTTTTACTGCTTAGCGTTACTTTAGCGGCCTTAGCCGCTCATAACCTTAAAGCCGATAATTTAGAGGCCGCCGGCCAAAGGGCTTTTGAGGCTTTAATGGCCCAATTTGGTGATTATACGCTAGATTTTTACGATGATTATTGGGATACCGATAATTTTTACTGGGTAGAGGGCGATTTTATCGCTGCGGTAAGCTTTAACCAAGCCCCCAGCAGTTGGTTTAGTTTTAGCGAAGGCGTTTTAGTTATGGCTAATGAATACCGCCTTTATCCACCGGAAGAAGAATTTGCGGCCGGCAGCTGGCTGGATATTCGTATCGAAATTCATTTTTTCTTTGACGGCCAAAACTTTACCGATAGAGCTATCTTTAAGATGTTGATTATAGATTGGTCGGCCGACATTGAGGCTGAGGTAGCCGAAGCAGGTTTAGCAAGCGGCACCGAAATAACAGAAGAAATATCTTTTATTACCGATGAATGGGGCTATAATGCGGTAATAGAGGCCGCGATAGACCTCATAGCCGCTTATTTAGAGATAATAACGCTGTCTTAAAGCTTAACCAATAAATCCCCTTTGCCGGCACAAACCATAGGTTTTTGATTGTATGGGGATTTATTAAACTATTTTTTTAACGAGCGGCAGGCAATCTGTTCATTATACGTTCAAGCAAGGCGTTGCCATCGTGCACTCCCCACATCTTTTGAAACCTATCGCCCAATAAGGTGGCCATTATCATGGCATCGGGTAAAGTAATTTGCTGGTGCCAGCTTTCAAAGATGTTTTCGGCAGCATAAATGGCTATTACATAGTTATTACGGTAATAATCTACTACTATTTCGCGGTTAAAAGGGTCATTTTGGTAAAAAGCCTCTATCATACGCAGCATAGTGGCCGGCGGCTTTACAAAAGCAAAGCTGGTATCCAACCCTGTGCGGCGGCTCACCAAACGATAAACCGGGGTGGTTAAAGTGCTTACAGCTTCATCGATACTTAGCTCAAATTCCCCTATCATCAGCGAGCGGTTATCTCGCATAGCTTGCTCTAAGCGGTTTACAACGGCCACATTAATGGTTACCGCCGTTAAAAAATAGCCAATATCGTTGCTTACATAAAAAGTGCTACTTAACCTAAATTGCCGCTCGTAAACAGTGCGCCGGATACTGCGGTTAATAGACCTTCCCCATAAACCATTATCTAAATCGTCCCAAATGCTTACTATATCGCCGCCGGGCGGGATAATAGCCTGCAAGGTTGTAGTAGTTGCCGCTAAAAGCAGGGCTAGTATTATCGCTTTCATTCACTTTCCTCTTCTATAATTATACCACTAAAAAAGGCGCTTTTCAAGATAGTATGGCCATTATCTGTAGCCAATGTTAATAAATCGGCCGTTACTTGCTCTTTCATTAACGGCTGCAAATAAGCTACTAAAGCCCCCCATAACTCTGGGGTAAGGGCTACCGGCGGCCAGCCCGGCCGCACCGAAAGGCCGCTTTCTATATGGTAGCTTAAGATGGCAGCTTCGGGCAGTCTTATGGTAATAACATCATCTTGACGGCTTAGCCAGCCCTCCGTTAAGTTAAAGCCGGCTGTGGCCCTAAAAACAAGCGGGAAGAAAAACTGCCCTTGCCGGTTTAAATCGATGCCCAAATTTAAAATAGCCATATAAAAACTATATTGCCTAATTTCGGTCTCTGTAAAAGGTAAATTATGTTGCCGCACGATAACCATAAGTTCTTCGTGGGTAAGGCCCATAAAATCGCTGTTTCTTAATAAAGGAGTAGTTAACATACGTGCCCGCAACTGCGTCCAGTTAGGGTAAGGGCTGGGGATAAAATCGTAGGGAAATAAAAACTCTTGAGTGATAGAGGCGGTTTCCAGCTGCTCAAGATCTGTAATGTTTTCTAAGGTGAGCTGAGTGGTAACCTGCTGCACCCGCCCAAAGAGCAGCTGGTTAATCCAATCGCCCTGCCAAAGAAAGGCCAGCACGATGAGTAAAGTGATGATGATTAGAAAGAGTAGTTTTTTCATTTATTCCTAATAAATAGCAAATTTTTGCCGTAAGTACAAAGATAACCTAGAATCATCATACTTAAATAATTCATTTATTAAAACATAAAAGCATTTGGAATAGGTTGTTTACAATATCTAAAACTTAGACTATACTAAAATTAAAGATAATCGTCAACAATGGAAATTACTAAATTATGAGTGAAGAACTATTACAAAGAGATTTGTTGAGAAACCCGGAGAAAATTGGTACTTGGAATTTTTATAATATTGGTGCCACTTCTATAAATGCCTTAAAAGAAGCTGGTATTTTACGCAATATCGATTATGGTGATGTTGCCCGTAAAAAGGTAGATGCTTTAATTACCAAACAGAAAGAAGTGATCGCTGTAATTGAGCATAAGTCTCCTAATCAATTTAATACTCAAAGTAAAAAAGATAGCGCTATTGAGCAAGAGTTTGATGTAGCTAGAAAAATAGGGGCTAAATTAATTATTGCTACTGATACCCAAGAAACAGTATGGGTTAATGTATTAACTGGTAATAATATAAAAAATGAAGATGGCAGTGATTTTAATTACTTATTTAATAGTAAAGACCAAGGTTTACAAAAAGTAATAATAAAGATAATTCAATCTATAAATGATAAAAATGATAAGATTTTACCTCAAGAATTAATAGCCCCAACTTCTCTTGCTAAATCAATATGGCAAGATATATGGAGTGTAAGCGGAGCTACAGCAGAAAATTGCCTTTACACATTTGTTGAACTTTTCATTTTTAAATATTTGAGTGATTTGGGAGTTTTACAGGGTTTTTATAGTTTTAACGATCTTTTAAATAGATATAAAACTAATGACGATAACGAAGTTTTGGAATATTATGCTACTGCTGTAAGGCCAGAAATTAAAAAGAAATTTCCTGAAAACCCTACTGATAGAACTACCATAATAAATGGGACTATCTTTGTTAGTAAAGACCAAAAAGCTGTTAGTGGGTATAGTACCGTTTTTAGAAAAGTGTTAGAGAGATTCAGAGATTATGGAAAGTTAGAGCATATTGACCATGATTTTAAAAGTAAACTTTTTGAGAGTTTTTTAAAAGAAAGTATTAGCAAAAAAAATTGGGGACAATTTTTTACCCCTATAAAAGTAGTGCGCGCTATCAATGAGATGGCTAAAAGTGAATTAAAACCCAATATGATTATTTGCGACCCTGCCTGTGGAGTAGGTAAATTTCCACTTGAATATATTAAAGATAATATTAATACCTTATTTGAGGTAAAAGACGGAAAAATAGCGTCTAAAGTTAAAATAGTCGGTTTTGATAAAGGGTTTGATAAAGATGAACAAAAGACTATTATTTTAGCTAAAGCAAATATGCTTATTTATTTTAGTGAACTTATATTAGAAAACCAATATACACAAGAATTTGCTACATTATTTAATGAAAGTTTTATTTTAAAAACCAATTCAATTTTAGGCACCTTATCGGAACCCATACAAGAAGTGTATGATTTAATACTGACAAACCCTCCTTATGTAACCAGTGGTAGTAGCAACCTAAAGGAAGAAATAACTAAAGACACAGTCCTTAGGAACTACTATAAAATTAATGGAATAGGTGTTGAAGGGCTTTTTATGGAATGGATAATTAGGGCATTAAAACCCAACGGCAAAGCTTTTATAGTTGTGCCAGATGGGATATTTAATAGACAAAATGACAAAAATTTGAGGAAATTTATTTTAGAAGAGTGTTTTATTGATGCCATTATATCATTACCAGTGAAAACTTTTTTTACTACTCCTAAAAAAACTTATGTTTTGGCTGTTACTAAAAAAAATAATATATCGGAAAAACAAGTTGATCCGGTTTTTACTTATTTATGTAGTGAGATAGGTGAAAGCAGAGATAATAACCGCTTTGACATTGAGCAAAATGATTTACAAGAAGCTGTTAGTTTATTTAATGCTTTTAAAGGAAGTAAGGAATATATTACTGCTAATAATACTGATAAAAGATGTAAAATCCAAAATATTGAAAGATTTACAAATAATATAGAAAATCATTGGATTATAGATAAAGATTGGTCTGAACAAGAAAAAATTGAGCTAGGAGTAACAGTAGAAAGTGAGCTAATTACAGCTGAAGAGTTTTCAGATTTATTGAGTGAAGTATCTGATACAATTCATGAGCATTCAA
This sequence comes from Spirochaetaceae bacterium, assembly GCA_009784515.1. Lineage (NCBI taxonomy): Bacteria > Pseudomonadati > Spirochaetota > Spirochaetia > Spirochaetales > Spirochaetaceae > Spirochaetaceae bacterium. Next base: position 16,839 of record WRBN01000033.1, read on the forward strand.
ATGCAATTAAAGGTTCTCAATTAAATACAAGATATATGCCTAAAAAAATTTCCTCTATTTTTACAATAAGTAAAGGAAAAGGTGAGTATACTAAAAAATTTATGAATAGTCATAAAGGTGATTACCCAGTTTATTCGTCACAAACTTTTGATGATGGAATTATTGCTAATATTAATACTTATGACTATGATTGTGAATGCTTAACTTGGACAACAGATGGGACTTATGTAGGAACAGTTTTTTTAAGAAACGGTAAGTTCTCAATGACAACACACTGTGGTGCTTTATTTTTAAAAGAGGAATATAAAGATAAAATATTATTAAGTTATTTGCATTGTGTGCTTAATAATATTTTACCTTTACATAAAGAAGGGGAAAGGTCTAATAAGAGACTTGGTAGTAAAAGAATATCTAATATAGAAATACCTATTCCTATTGACGATATGGGTAACATAGATATTCAGGGGCAACAAGAAATTGTTGAAAGATATAATCTTCTTCAGGAAATAAAAAACAATATAGCAGTATATAAAGAAAAGATTGATAAATTAAATGTTGTTATAGAGGTAAATGCAGGTCTAAAAATATAAGTAAGCCTATCTCGAATAATTTATTTTACCAACGGCAGCACAAAGCTATCCAGCGCTAACCTTTGCAGCTGCGGGTTAAGGCCGCTTCTTAGCAGCTCATCGTACTCGTTAAGTTTTACCATTACCATTTTTAGTTCGGTTAAGCTGTACTTACGCAGGGCGGTGCGGTATAAATCGCCGCTCTTTTTGCCAATAATGGCTAGGTTGCGTAATGTTTCATCGCTTACCGTACCGCCGGCAGCCAGCTCTTTTAAATTAAGTAACTTCCTAAATTGCCATGTTAGGCCGGTTAAGGTTTGCACACCTACCCCTTCGCTGTTTAAGGCAAGGTTGTTTAGCACCTCTAGGGCGCTGCTGTCGCGCAGGGCCAGCCTTTCAAAGAGGGTAAAGATAGATACCTCTTTACTGCTGACAATTAAACCATCAACCATTACTTCGTTTATATCTTGGCCGCTATAAAAGCTAAGCAGGGCCTCCATTGCTACCTTAAGTTCGTTTTGGTTCTCTATTAGTTCTAACAAGCGGTCAATGGCTTCGCGGCTGATAACTTGGTTATTCTTTTTAAAAAAACTTTCCACAAAACGTTCACGTTCGGCCGCACGCAGTTCGTAAAAAATTCTTTTATTAGCCGGCGGGCATAAGTTTTCCAACTTTTTATCAGCCTTAAAACCGTCGCTGGTTAAAATAATATATAGGTCGTCCTGTGGTTTTTTAAGTGCGGCGGTTAAGTTATCAAGGTCGGGCTTTTTTAAGGCTTCAAAATTGGCCAGCACAATAAACCGCGCCCCGCCAAACAGCGAACTGGTGCTGATAAGGCTTATTAGGCCCGTCATCTCTAAATCGTAGGGGTAAAATTTGTAACGGTCTAGCTCGCCATGTGTTTTTTGAGCCGTAGCGGCTAGGGTATTAATAAGATTGGCTTTTTCGCCGGCCTCCGGCCCAAGTAAGAGGTAAAGGTTAGCGATGGTAGCCGGAATTTTAGCCATATATGTTAGTTTAGCATAATGAGGGGCGGTTAAGCAACTAACAGTAATAAGGTAGGAATGGACAAAAGATAGCTAAAATGATAAACTAAGGAATGGAAGAAAAAGCAGAGAAGAGGCCGATTTGCCCAAAATGTGGAAAAGAAGAGAGGCAGATGAAGAGTGGGTTTACAAA
>WRBN01000034.1 GCA_009784515.1 Spirochaetaceae bacterium
AGTTTTCAACTATCACCCCGCTTTTAGCGGGGTTGACGGCGGTGATGATACCGGGCGACATAACGTTAAGTTCTTTATGAACTTTTTTCTCTACGGTCTGCATTAAGCGGCATAGTTTATGAGCTGCGGATTCTAGGGGGTTAAATAACCCTGTGGTATCTAACATTTTTTACTCCTTAAGTAAATAACTGATAACTGAAAGTGGACAGCTTTTTAATTCTTAATTTTCACCTTTCAGTTACCACTACTCAATTACGAGTTACTGTTTCTTCACTTGAGGAGAAAGTTTAAATTTTTTTTGATAATTTTTAAGGTTGGTTTGGTTAGATAAAATTGCTAGACTAGCTAGCCATCGATAAATACTATTGGTGCTTATAAAGGGGTAGTTACCTCTTTACCTGCCTACTCGTCTGGGGTCTTGCATGTAAATAGCATAAAGCTTAATATTTTTTTGGTTAGCTAAATCAATAACCATCTGTCCATCAACCCATTGTTCACCGCGCCCGCGCGGGGTTGGGTGCGGCGGAGCATCGCCTATTTGTATAATGATACGCTCATCACTTTGCCAATCCAGCTGCAAAGCCGCCTGCAAACCTTCGTAAACGGCTTCGGGAATATCGCCGCCGCCGCCGGCAATAATGGCCCTGATAAAGGCGTTATGGCTGGCTAAATCGGTACTAAAAGCCGCTGTACGCGTAAGGTACTGCGCGGGCGGATAATCGCGGTAGCGCACAATCGCCAACCGCAAAGTACGGCTCGGATTAGCCGCTTGCACCTGCTGCATTAAATTGGTGAGCAGTTCATCTTTAATGTAATCGAGGTGCACTTTCATACTTAAAGTGGTATCGATGACAAAAGCTAAATCGATGGTATTCCCGGCGCTATGGGCGGCTAAAATATCTTGTGTAATAGCGCCCAGCTGGGACGATTGCTGTACATCACCCCAAAAGCGGCCGCCGGTAGCGGCAGTAAAAACTTGAAAGGGGCGGTGCGGCGGCGGTAACTGCGGTAAAGGGATACCGGTACGAATAATAAAGGCGCTATCGTAATAATCTACCCCATATTGATTGTTGCCGTAGTTGGTATCGGGTAAAGCAAAGGCCCTAATATTAAACCAAGTACCTTCGTTAAATTCAAATTGTCCTTCACGCCCCCAAGGGTAGCCCCAAATAACGGCAGACGGCAGATGGATATGAAACCACTCGCGCTCATCGTTAAAAAAGGGCACCGCCAACGGCCGGCTGCTCATTAAAAAAAAGACCGGCTCTAGGCCGCGCGCTATTCTATCGGTATTATCAATGTAAACACCATCAAGTATGCGCCGTTCGCCCACTAAACTAATATGCTCATCGTAAGAACGTAAAGCGTAACTATCGGCCAGCTGGCTTTCGTCAACACTGCTATCGGTAAGTAAAATTGAGGCCCGGCCCGGTACCGCCAGCACAAAAAGCTCGAAACTGCCATCGCGGTTCGCAAAAATACGGGTTTCGCCCGCGCCAATTTGTAACGGGTTAGCCACTAAATTTACAGCCGCCATTAAGCCGGCTAAAATTAAAACTCTTTTCATTGTTTTACTTTTCGGCTAATTAAGGTATAATTTTAAGTTAGCTATTTTTAATGAAAGATGATATAAGCAATTACCTTTTTTATTATGTTTAAGCGGTTATTTACCGATTATTTAAGTAAATGAAGCAGCTAGGGCTTACTTTACTTTTTTTACTTTTTTTAGTACCTCAAACCGGTGAGGCAAGGCTTATCGTTACAGCCGAGCAATGGTACCGGCTTTACCATCAACATTTACATCGCATTCCCGAAAACGAATGGGAAAATTTAGTTTACCTCGAGAATGCCCTTAACGCCCCCTTTGCTAACCCCCTTAACGCTTTAACCCGCATTACCAGCGAAACCGAGTGGCAGCGCTATCAATATTTATTTAGAATGCATGTAAATTTGCAAATTGTACGCACTTATATAGCCATAGCCACCAAATACGACCGCCAGCGCGTTTACTTTTTTAATGCCCCGTGGCGGCGGCAAAACCTAGAAAGCCTAGAGATGGCCGAAGCCTTTTACGGGCGCGCCCTCTTTTTTTGGCAGCAAGCTTTACCTTATATCGAGCTGCTTAACCGGCCCGAATTTAGATGGATTGAGCAGCCCGAAATACGTTTTTGGCAAGATGAGCTAAGCCAGATACGGCGAGGGGCTTTAAATTTTGAACTTATTATTAATAACCATCTTGAAAGAGTAGCCCTGCACCGCGACTTTTTTGAAAACTTACCCGATACTATCCCTAACGATTGGCACTATGGGGTGTGGGAGTAGAGATTAATTCCTTTCTTTTTAGTTTATGACAAATTAAAAAATCTATGTTATACTCTTTAGATAGTATTGAGGAGAATAAATGTCTAATCCTAATAAAGAGTTTTTCAAAGAAAAGAAAATTTGGTCAGAAATTAAAGATGAACTTCTTACACACTACTTAACACCATATTTTAGTAAAATATTAGAAACCAAGAAACCTTTGCTTTATGTGGACTGTTTTGCTGGGAAAGGCAAATTTGATGATGGAAAAGATGGCTCTCCTTTAACGGCTTTGCATAAATTAAACGAAATTATAGATAATAAACATAAAAATAATCGCTCTATACCAACAGTTAGTATGAAATTTATTGAATTAAACTGGGCAGATGAACTTAATATCAATATTCCACAACATTATCAGCAATGGAGTGAAATTATCAATGGGAAATTTGAGGATAATATTAAAAATTTGCTTCAAAATACTCCCAAAGATTTTAATATTTTTCTTTACATTGATCCTTATGGTATAAAAGCTTTAAATGCTACTTTATTTAAAGAACTTCCAACCAAATTTAATACGGCCGAATTACTCATAAACTTTAATTCGCATGGCTTTCTTCGTGAAGCTTGTCGTGTAAAAAAGATTACACTTAGAGAGCAAGAAGATGAATTTTTTAGCGACCTTAAAGAATATGATAGTTCAATATTTCAGCATATTAATGAATTGAATGATATAGCCGATGGAGACTATTGGCAAGCTATTATTGAGGAATATTATCAAGAGGAAATAAACTGGTATCAAGCAGAGCAAAAATTTTCATATCAATATAAACAATGTTTAAAGAAAAAATATAAATACGTTTTGGATATGCCCATTTGCCTAAAAAAAAAATCATTCTCCTAAATATCGTATGATTCATGCTACCAAGCACCATGACGGGTGTGTTTTGATGGCAGAGAATATCGCTAAACGTAAAGAACGTTTGTTTATAGACATTCAAAATAAAGGGTTGCTAGATTTGCGGCAAGAACTGGACGATGATTCTTTAAAGCAATTACTTAACAATGTTATAATAGAAGATGATTTAACAAAATCTTTAGCCAATTTTTATAATGAACACGGTGTAATTTGCGAATCTTCTCGCCTAAGACGTATTTTAAAAGAGCTTAAAAATCCTAGTAAACAAAATACATTATTTTAAGGGGCGCTAATGACTACCAATACCACAACACGAAAATCTATGCTCTATAAAACCGATGTCGAATACGGTGATTATACTATGAACCATGTATTAGGTTGTTCTCATGGCTGTTTATATCCTTGTTATGCTTTTTTGTTAGCAAGAAGATTTGGAAAGGTGGCAACCTATGAAGAATGGTGTAAACCAAAACTTGTAAGCAACACACTTGAAATTCTTGAGCAAGAAATTCCGCGTTTAAAATCAAAGATAAATTCAGTTCATTTATCTTTTACTACTGACCCATTCATGTATGGATATGACGAGATAAAAGAAGTAACTATAGCAGCAATAAAAAAATTAAATATGGCAAATATACCTTGTACAGTTCTTACTAAAGGATTATTACCTATTGAATTATCAGAATTATCTACTAAAAATGAATATGGAATAACACTTATTTCCCTTGATGAAAATTATCGAAAGAGAATAGAGCCCGGTGCAGCTTCATATATAAATAGAATTGCTGCTTTGAAAGTTTTACACGATAAGGGTTGTAGGACATGGGTAAGTATTGAGCCATATCCAACACCAAATCTTATTAAACAAGACGTATTAACAATTTTAAATGCCGTTTCATTTACTAATCGCATTATATTTGGTAGAACAAATTATAGTAAAGAAGTTTCAGCTTTTACCAAACATCGCGAATTTTATAATGAACAAGCAAGGGTTGTAATTCAATTCTGTAAAGAGCATAATATTGATTTCCATATAAAAGATGGAACATTAACTGAGGTTAAAATTGTAGCTTAAATTTTACTTATAACACCACCCTATCATTTTTCCGCCTCTTCAGCAATCCCGCGTATGGTTTTTGTTTTTTTACTATTGGCCTTCGTATAACCGTATATTAAAAGTTGTTCGCCTAGTAGTAAAGGTATCGCTAGCGCCCGCAGCTATTGGAATAAGCGGTGGTTGTGGTGAAAAATGTCCATGCGGCCACTCATAGTTTGAATTTGGGGCTACAGCAATAGTTTTATTGGTGCGGTTATTTATTGTTGTTAGTACCACACTATCGCCGTTTTCAGTTAAAGCAGGCCTGCCTGCATTCTCTCTTGAAACCATCAAGTGTCTGTTACCATCATAAAATGGAGCAGGAACTCGAGGCTGTCTAGGCGCAGTTACAGAATTTGTACCGCCTTGCCATATCCACTCATTATTAATCCTTACCCAGCTCCACCCTTCAGAAACAGCCATACTTCCGCCAGCTATCCACTGCTGGTTACCGGTAATACCATTATTATTGATGGGAGCAGGAAACCAACGAGGCCCCAATATTTCACCGCGATTAGTACCATCAAAGTATAAATAAAATTCATCACGAAAGCTGGTAGCGCCATTACCAACCCAGAGCATTTCTACCCGGTAGTGGTAACCAAAAGCCGTTGCATCATGCAGGGTTATTATAAGATGGCTATCATCATCAACTACACGGTATCTTACAGCGTGATTGTTAATTGGAGCGATAGCTTGCATTGCTGTAACCCTAACTTCTGAATTATTATTTACTATATTATTGTTATTGTCATTACTTGTTATATTGTTAACGTTATTTGGTAAAAAATCCATAGGGCACGAAGTAAGTAAAATTAGTGTAGTTAGCGCTAACGTACCAATAAACATTTTTTTCATAAAAGCCCCCTAAATTGATATTTGCTGTAGTATAACACAAAATGTATTTTTTGCAAATGATGTTTACAAAAACTAAACTCTTTCAATTTTCACTTTTTAATTTACAGCACCACCCTCTCATTTCCCTGCCGTTTAAGCAGCCCCTCACGTTCCATAGCATTAAGTAAAGGGATAACATATTTACGCGATAACCCTAAGCCGTCTTTTACCTCAGCTATGGTAACAAGCTCGCCGGCTGTTTTACCTTTTAAGATAACCTCTTTGGCTTTAGCATAACTGGCCGGGTGGTAGTACAGCCCTTCATCAAGGTAAACGGCAAGACCGGCGGTATTTAAAGTTTTTATATCTTTAACATTAGTCAAATCACGCTCGTGCAGGCCGACTAAGGCAGCCTCTTTAAGTTTTTGCTCCAACTTGTGTTGAGCAGCCGTTAAAGTAATGGCCGCTTTTTCGCTGTACAATTTATAATTGCCGGCTACTACCATCATTATTTTTTCTTTAATTAAATAATCGCTTAAAGCTTCGGCAAAGTTTTGCTCCAATTTAAAAGCGGTTTTAAATTTATCAAAGTTTAAGCTGCTGCCGGTTAAGTCGGTTTTGATGGTTGTTAGTAAATTATTTAAATAGTTGTTATCGGCATAAAAAGGACCTATCTTAACGGCATTATCAAGCGGTTTATAGGCTTTTAAATACCCTGCTACGGCCAGTTGTAACTCATTGTGGCTGTTAAAATGTTTACCGGCCAGCAAAGCCAATTTCTTACGGTGATGGCTGCCGGTAGCTCCTGCCCAAAAAAGCGAAGCCGCCGCCAAAATAGTACTGCCGCCATGACTAATAATAATGGCTTTTTGCCGCCAAAAAAAACTTTGCGGCTCGGTAAAACGCAGTCTAACTAAATTTTTAACTATAGCAAACTTATCGCCTTCTTGTTTGTAGAGAGGGATTAGCCGGGCAATTTGGCAGTTAGTCCCCACCGCCAGCTCAATATTTTTAGCCTTAAATAAATTATCGTTAAAAATTTCATCTATGGCTAAAACTACCTCTACAGCCGTTAAAACTTCTTCGCCGGCAGCAAAGTTAGTTAATAAATCGCCGCGTTTAATAGCCTCGCGTTTTATACCTTTTAAATTTAGGGCTAAACGCGTAGTTGCGATAGCCGCTGTTACCTCGTGGTGGTATTGCCCGATGCCTCTTATAGCCAGCTTTTCACCGCTGGGAAAGTGGTTTAAAGTTTCTTCTTTGGTTAAGTTGCCGGCGGCTAAGCTACCGGTAACGGTAAGGCCGGCTCCTTGTATGCTAAATACTCTGTCTATATATAAATAACTGAGAGTCGAGAGTTGAGAGTTGAGAGTTTGCAAGTTAAGAATAGCTGTCAGCTTTTCTTTTAAACCGGTTATACCTTCACCCGTTAAAGTGGATACTTTAACTATTTCAATATCTTGTTTAAAGATGTTAAATAATTCTTCTTTAACAAGAAGCTCTTGCAGCTCAAGGCTTTCGGCATCCAGCAGGTCAATTTTATTAAGTACGCAAATAGTGGGTAAGCCTAAACTTAAAGCCACCAAAGAGTGCTGGTAAGTCATCGGCATAAAACCTTCATCGGCGGCTACCACCAGCATAACAAGGTTAAGGCTCCACATACCGGCCACCATATTACGGATAAACCGCTCGTGGCCCGGCACATCAATAACCCCTACCGTTAGGCCCTCTGCCGTAAAGTGGCTAAAACCTAAATCGATAGTCATACCGCGTGCCCGTTCTTCGGGCAGCCGCATTTGCTCGCAGCCGGTTAAGGCTTTAATTAAAGCCGATTTACCGTGATCGACGTGACCTGCTGTTCCGATAATCTTGTGCATATAAAAACAAATTAATTTACTTAACTCGTTCTACATATTCGCCGCTGCGGGTATCAATTTTAATTTTAGTACCCATATCGCAAAAAAGCGGCACCATTATTTCAAAACCGCCGGTAACACTATTTACTTTAGCGCGCTTTAACGAGCGGCCGCTGGTATCGCCTTTAATACCGGGTTCGGTTTCGATAATTTCGCGCTCAACGTTAATAGGAATACGCACATCAACGGCTTTGCCTTCGTAAAAAGCCATCTCAATTTCGATACCATCAACAATATAGTTGGCATTATCACCTAAATCGCCTTGCGGTACCTCAATTTGCTCAAAGCTTTCGCCATCCATAAAAACAAAGTTTTCACCGTCAAGATAGCTAAATTGCATAGGCCTTAGCTCCAGCTCGATGGTCTCTACTTTATCGGCGGCTTTGTAAACGCTTTCGATAATTTGATTAGAGAGTAAATTTTTAATTTTAACTTTCATCACCGCTGCGTTGCGGCCGCTTTTGGTAAACTCGCTCTTTAAAGTTATATAAGCCTGTCCATCTAATAAAAAAGCGGTACCGGCTCTAACTTCTTGCATAACTATAATTGCCATAAATAATAAATCCCTCAACTTAATTTGTTACGGTTAGTATAAAGTTAAATGGCCGGCTCGTCAAGGGGCGGTTTGAGCTACTTTTCGTAATAAAGCAGCCGCTAACCTTTACAAAAGACCGTTAATTAGCTATAATTTTATTAATTTTACTATGTACAAACATTACTCCGTCTTATTAAACGAGGCCGTTGCTTTACTGGCTTTGCCATCCGGCCTAGCCCAAGGGCCGATTATCGATGGCACCGTAGGCGCTGGCGGCCACAGTTTGGCCCTGCTGCAAAATTATCCGCATATTCAATTAATAGCCCTAGATGCCGATGGGCAAATGTTAAATTTAGCCCAAAAACGGCTAAGCGCTTATGCCGGCCGGGTAAAGTTTTATAACCTTTTTTTTGATGATTTTTTGACCAACTACCCCACCGATTTGCCTAACCCCGCCGCCATCTTACTCGATTTAGGAATATCCAGCTACCATTATGAGACCGGGCGCGGTTTTTCTTTTAACGATAATTTGAGTCTAGATATGCGCATTGGTGCCGACGGGCCATCGGCCGCCCAGTTAATAAATACCTTAACGGAGAGCGAGCTAGCCAACCTGCTTTACCGTAACGCCGATGAGCAATTTAGCCGCCCCATCGCCAAAGCTATTGTTAAAGCCCGTACCGCAGGCGAAATAGTTACCGCCAAACAGCTGGCCGATATTATTGTTAAAGCTTTGCCCCACCAACACAACAAAAGCAAATATCACATTGCTACTAAAAGTTTTCAGGCCCTGCGCATTACCGCTAACGATGAACTTGGCCGCCTGCAGCGCACCTTACAACCGGCCTTTAATTTGCTGCCGGCCGGCGGCAAATTGGCCATTATTAGCTTTCATAGCATAGAAGACCGCCTTGTTAAACAGTACTTTGCCGGCTTAACCAAACGCTGCCAATGCCCGCCTAACATACTTATTTGCAACTGTAGCGGCCCCTTAGCGCACGATTTAACCAAAGGCGGCCTATCTGCCGGCACTGACGAGTTAAAACTTAACCCGCCCTCACGCTCGGCCCGTTTACGAGTGATAGAGAAGTTAGCAGATAAACAAAAAAATTAACTGAATCCTCTTGACACATTTTGCCGGTTATGTTAAATTATTTTTTGTAAGGCAAAGCTTGCTTTATATAAGCGTGTCTCCTTCGTCTATCGGTTAGGACATCGGATTTTCATTCCGACAAGAGGGGTTCGATTCCCCTAGGAGATGCTTACATTATTGGAGATGTAGCGAAGTTGGTTATCGCGTCGCCCTGTCACGGCGAAGACCGCGGGTTCGAGTCCCGTCATCTCCGCTTTAAAAGTTTTATTGCAAATGCTTTACCGGCTATAAGCGTAAACAAAATGGTTGTTTTTTTCAAGATTAATTTTTACATTAAAGAAATACTATGAACATTGCCATCTTTAGTGATACTTATTTGCCATCTAAAAACGGTGTAGCCACTTCTTTAGCTCAATTAAAGCGCGAATTAAGCGAACTTGGCCACAATGTATACATTTATACCACTCAAGTTAATGAACCTCGCGAAGATGATGCAAAAATTTTTCGCTCGCCCAGCTTAAATTTACATTTAAAAGTTGATGGCCGCTTGGCTTTTGCCAATATTATACAAATTGGCCAGCTTATACGGCAGCAAAATATCGAGCTTATCCACACCCACTCCGAATTTACGATGGGTTTGGCTGGCCGTTACTTAGCCCGCAAACTTAATATACCACATGTACATACTTTACACACTTTATGGAATGATTACCGGCATTACTTTTTTAAATCTAGGGTGGCTAACAAATTAGTCTCGGCCCATAATGTGGGTAATCTTTTAGCTTCTTATATGTCGGGCTGTACGGCTTTGGTAGCCCCTTCACCTAAAGCCAAAGCCTACCTTAAAGAAATTGGCTTAAATCGTTCTTATATCGTTAATAACGGTGTTGATGCCGAAGCTTTTAGCCGCTGGATAAGTGATGACGAAAAAATTACTTTAAGGCAGCAACTCAATTTAAAATCAGATGATATTTTAACTTTGTTTGTTGGTCGTATCGCCAGCGAAAAACGAGTACTGCCCCTTTATAAAGCCTTTAAAAAACTTATGCAAAAATATACATTTAAAGCTATGTTAATCGGCGAAGGGCCTGACCTTAAAGAGCTAAAACAACTAGCCTACAATGATAAGCTTAGCCATAACTTTATCTTTACCGGTTATCTACCTTACACAGAAATATTTAAATATTATGCTATAAGCAATATTTATACTACTGTATCTTTAAGCGAAGTACAACCGATGACCGTTATAGAGGCCTTAATTAGCGGCCTGCCCATTGTGGCCCATACCGACCTTGCCTACGAAGGGTTAGTTTTAGATGGTGTAAACGGTTTTATCGCTCAAAATGACGAAGATTTTGGCCGCAAACTTAGCGCTTTGTTAGATAATCCGGCTTTAATAGCCGATTTTGCTGCCGCCAGCCGCCGCCATTCATTAAATTTTTCGGCCGAGCGGCAAGCCGGCGAAATGGCCGAGCTTTACAAAAAAGCTATTGACTGGGGACGGCCGCAGTGCCGCTATAACAATCTTGCCGGGTAACTCATAATGATTTTAGCAGCTAATAATATTTACCATTCATTTAAAGATAAAGAGGTGCTAAAAGGTATTAATATTAGCTTTAGCGGCGGCATTGCTGTTTTACTGGGCGAAAATGGTGCCGGTAAAACTTTATTTTTAAAGATTTTAAGTGGTATTTTAGCCGGCATACAAGGCGAAGTAACTCTTGATGGACAAAATGTAGCCGTCTTTAATGAATGCCGCAAGGCCATTGGTTTTGCCGCCGAAGAGCTGTATTTTTGGCCTGCTTATACTGTATTAAATGCTTTAACATTAACCGCCGATAAAATTTTTGCCGAACAACTTATCCAATTATGCCGCTTAAGTGAGGTTAAACAAAAAAAGATTAAAAATTTAAGTTTTGGTTACCGTAAGCGGCTTAATTTAGCTTTAGCTTTAGCCGGTCGGCCGGCTTTTTTATTATTAGACGAACCCACCAATGGCCTAGACCCTATAGAGCGCGACTTTTTTTTAACTACCTTAAAAGAACAGAGTAAAAATTTAACTGTCATTATGGCTAGCCACCGCCTAGAAGAGGTAAATGAACTGGAGGCCGCAGCCCTTATCTTGCATAACGGATTACTGCACAAAGTAGAATCTAGCCGTATTAAAGAGGCCTACCATGCCATTCATCACTAATATTTTTAAGCACGAAACCAATTTATTTTATAAATATAATATCTTAGGCCCCTTAGTTTTAATTTTTATCATAACTACAGCTAATTTATTTAATTTTACTATCTTTCACTTTCCATTAGAGATAGGAATTTTCAATTATAGTTATGGGTTTTTAATAACTATTCTAATTTTTTTCCCTTTTTTTAGCTTGTTATCTTTTAGCCATGAAGCCGAACATTTAACCCTTAACCGCCTGTTAGCTTTACCTCTAAACGAAGGACAATTAGTTAAAGCTAAATTTATGACTTGCTTTAAATTACTTATTCCTATTTTAACGATGATAGTGCTGTGGCAGTTAATTTCGCTCCATTGGCACTTTTTCGATTTTGGTCTCTTCTTAACCGCTCTTATATCCGTTGCCGCCGTTGCTTTTTTAGCCGCCGCCGCCGCTATCTTTTTCGGGACTATCGTTAAAGCTCTTATTTCACCGCTGCTGTCTTTACTCTTTTCGGCTTTATTAATTTTTTCTCCACTTAATTTCTTCTCTTTGGATAGACGACTTTTCTTCTTCGCTAAAGGTATTATTAACACCGCCGATTTAGCCTTTTTTATAGGGATTGGCTTAATTTTTTTAGGGTTAAGTACAGTAATTTTACAAAAAAAACGAGGTATTCCCAGTAAAAAACCATTATTATGGTTGGCGCTTTTCGTCCTTAACTTGGCCTTTCCTCTGCATATCGACCTCACCTTTAACGCTATGCACCGCCCGGCGCGGGCAAGCCGTTTACTTTTAACCCGGCTTGAAGCGCCGCTTTACCTTAGCTATTATATCTCTCCGCAGCTGAGTAACCAACCGGCCGCTAACGAGGTATGGCGCATCTTAAATCAATTTAATAAATTTGGCAATGTACATGTAAACAGGATAATTACTAACGATACTATCTTGGCCGAATCGTTTGGCTTTTTTATACAAGGTAATAACTTTGCCGGTTTAGTTATAGAGTATCAAGAAAAATTTACCACCTTTCCTTTTCTTATTGATAGCATAGAAGTTGAACACAGTCTAGTTAATCGTATAAATATGCTTATAAATGGGTCTTATCGTTTAGCCGTTATCACCGGGCAGCATCGTTCTAACGAAATGAATAGCCTTTTACATTTATCTTTACAAAATAACTTTGAGTTAGTAACCGATTTAAGTTTAGCCGATGGATTTTTAGTGATTGACGAAAGTACCGTTAGTGCGGCGATGGCCGATTATTTATTTAGACAAAACGAATTAGGCAAAGGCCTTTTTATAGCCATAAATCCTATTAAAATAGAATTATTTGGTGATAGCCCGCCGGTCTTTAACGCCGATGGTGCGCTCCTGCGCGAGCTTTACCGGAGCGGCTTAGCTTTGGATACGGCCTTAATCCTCGACCCCGATGGCCTACCCTTAACCCTGCAAACCGAAGCCGGCGTGAGAGAAGAACCTTACCCGCTTTTTGTACGCGGCCTTGCCACCGGTAATAGCCGCTCGATTTGGCACGGTATAAATATTCCTTATTCTGTAGCCTTAGCCACTACCGGCGAATGGCAGCCCTTAGTGCAAAGCAGCGCCGCTACCTATATGCAGGAAGGTTTTATTAATTTATGGCCGGCCAATGAGACTGCTCCGCCTACCGCTTTAAACGGCCCTTTTACCTTGATAGCTACCCGCCAAAACGGTCTGGGGCAGTTAATTGTCGCCGGCAGTGATAGTTTATTTAGCGACTTGCTGGCTTTGGCTCCCGCCGCCGGCCATAACTTAGCCATAGCCAATCTTTTAGCCGAGCAATTAACTAGCAATAATAATTTTACTAACTTGCACACCCGCTTTAATCCTCTTATAATGGCTCGTAGGCCTTTTTTATTAAATAATGACGGTGTTACTTTAACTTTACGTATTATTTTAATAACTTTTAGCTCTTTAGTGATAATAATTCTTTTTTTATGGAAAAATAGATGGTCAAAAAAGTTGTCTTAATTATTTTGCTAATTATTCCTTTAATTGGGCTATTAAATAACCGGCCACGCCGGGCGCCTGTAACCGCTTTTAGTTTTACCCATAACGAAGAAGCCATTAACTCTATACATTTTAGCTCATTAAATTTTGAAAGACATTATCTTATGCTTAATAATTTTAGCTGGATTATCGAAGAACCGGGTCAACCTGCCATAGGAGCTAACCCCAGAGAGATAACAGCTTTACTTAATATCTTTAGCTCCAACTTCGATTTAATACTGACGGAAAGCAATATAACGGCAGGAAGGCTACATATTTATGGGTTAGATTTTAACAATAGCTTAATAATTAATATTAATGGCCATTATCCCTCAAGTGTAGGCAGCTCGCTGCTGGTAGGCTTTCGTACGGCACGCGGCAACGAATTATTTGCTTTGCATAACGGTAATGTTTACAGAATAGAACTGGCCCTGCTCTATTCATTACTAGGGAGCAATTAATCATCTACACTAAAAAACAAAAACCCAGTAAACGTTTACTATAAAAGTAATTATTTACTAGGTTTAATGGAGGTGGCGGGAGTTGAAATCGGAGGGTTATGTGCATATATGATAAATAGTGTAAATTATGCACGTAATATTGTCAATATAGTGTATAACCGCATACCATGCAAGATAGTTTTAGTAAATATTGCTCACAATAATGCTCATACCAATAAAGCAAAATAGAAAATAAAACCAGAATCAAGCTGGTTTTATTAATAATTACTATTAAATGGTTTATCATTAATTAAGTATCTAAGGGAATTTCTACTCTTCTGTCCACTCGCCGCCATATTTACGCGTAAGTTCATCTAATCGCTCTCTGTAACCTGCTTGGTGCTCTCTAGTACCCATACCACCTCTACCGCCAGCCATGCCCTGCAAAGCTATGAAGTCTAATACTCTTTGGTCATTTTTGCCATAAATTCTCTCCATTTCTGCCACTGCCGCCCTTTGCGCTTGCTCTCTAGTTGCGGCCTCTTTAGTAAGCCCCGGTGCAATACTGCCTACAGGGTTGCTAAGAAATCCCTTAATAGCGTCCCCTATTCCACCTAAAAAATTTTTAAGGGTATTATCTTTAGCTACACCATCAACCCGCTCGGCAATAAGGGTAAGCATTTGCAGCTCTTTTTCGCGTAAATAGTTTTGCGCTTTAATAGTATTTACGGCGGCATTACGGGCACTTTCATTTTGTAGGTAGCGTACCTCTACTTGTGCTCTTTCGGCCTCTAAGCCGGCGCGCTCGGCAGCATATTGATTAGAGCCCGCTAAATCTTGGCTAGATAAGTTTGATGGCTGGTATTGCAAAGCTCTTTGATACTCTTCTATGTACCTCCTCCAGCCACCTATACGGCCAAATTCACTATCCATAAAGTCTTGCCCAAAACCTAGCGAGGCTGCAACTTGCCGGCGCATGGCCGGGTTATCGATAGTATCAAGGTACTCAAATATTTTTCTTAGTGCAGTATCAGCAGTGTCAAGCTGAGTAACGCCGGCAGCATTAACCCATTGGTTATCACCAGTAAAGGCGTTATCACGCGCGGTGCGGGCTACATTAATTAACTCACCGGCTTGTAAACCTTGTGTGGCTAAGGCCTGCTGTATGGCACTACCCTCCGCCTCTCCTAAGCCGAAGGCACGGCCAATAGTACGGTTACTTATCACTTGGTCGCGGGCCTGTACTCCGGCATCAGCGGCGCGCAAGAAGGCAGTAGCTGCATTTTGTATACCGCCAACAAGCATACCAATAGCGCCGCCGGCCATACCACCTGCAAGGCCGCCGGCAAAGGCATTGCCCGTGCCTAGCTGCTTGAGGCTACGGCTAACCTTAGTTATTTGCTGGTTAAGTTTTTTAAAGCCTCTATCACTATTTCTAAAAAAATTATTCATGCCTCGCCCGCTAAGACTAGGTATTTGCGCCATATCGCGGCTTAAACGGTTAAGCTGCGGCCCCATACGGCGGCGGTCTACATTAAAGCTTAGAGTGCTTACTAATTGGTCTATAGGTATTTTGCGTGCCATAAGGTTAGTATACAATATATTAAGAGTATTTACATTAGATAAATTGCAATGGCATAAATAAATATTTATGCACTACTATTAAGTAATATTAAATTGGCTTATAATAAGTGAATGGCAGAACAGGTTATCGATTGGTTAGTAGTAAATAAGCAAATAGAAGCTGTAAATCTTATGGCCGGAGCAGCTATACCCATAATTGAACTTACCGAGCCCGAAGAGCCGCAGGATAATGAAGAAGCCAAGCAGCCACAGCCGGTAGAGCCTTACTTAACGGCTATTGAATTAATAATAACTAACCATATCTATAATGTTAAGTGGCCATTAAGCCAAGAGCAGTTTATAGCTTGGCTTTGGTGCTACTACATAGGGGTATTACAGTTCGGTGCTGCCGGCAATGCCCGTATGATAGCGCTTGGCGATTTACGTGTAAATATGACAGAACAGCAAACTAATAATCTAGCTTGGCTACTGCTAAAATGGTTAGAGCCATATATTGATTTACCCTTTTTTGAGCCAGTAGTGGCAGGTTATGTTTATTAGGAGTATTAATAATGGCTTATAATGCAAAAACTCAAGGTAGTATAACTGCTAATTTAGTCTTTAACTTCGATTTCAAAGGCAACTCTAACCGCAGTAATGACCGTGAATTTGCCAAAGGAGTTATTAAATACAGCGACCGCCTTAAGAAAAAATTCAATGTGCCGGGTGTAATCCTTTTTAGCTACTTCCATAGTAAAGATGTAGCTCGTATTAACCGCTGGAACAGGCAGGGCACTACAAGTAAGCATGGTAACCCACATATACCGGCACGTAACTGGCTTAAGGCTCATGGCAAAACCTACAAGGGTATGCGGTTAAGACACGGTATAGGCAAGGTGCGGGCTAATGCACTGCTGGAGGAGTTTGCTAAGTACCATGTAAATAATAAGCAGGCTATTACTAACCTTGCTGAAGTGCTGGCAGAAGATATTATGAATGATACTAAAGAGGTATATTTAAGACAAACACAAAACTTTGCCAGTACCATTCCTAATGCGCCCAGTACCATTAGTAGTAAGGGCTTTAACCGCCCTTTATACCGCACGGGACGCACTGTAAATGATATACGCGGCGGCTACACATTAAATACAAGGGACAGCCAATGATAAATACAAACAGCATATTAAACTTTGCTAATGGCAAGCAATATAGCTACACTGTGCAGCCACTAAGAGCTGGCCAAGAGCCTCTAGCTACTGGCCAAGTTTTAGGGGTATTACAGGTTACTAGGCAAAAAAGTAGAGGGCAAAGCGGTGAGGTTACTAACCGTAATATCTTTAGATTTTATGCACGTAGCCCCATTACGGCAGCGGGCGGTAATATTGCGTTAAATACCGAAGAATATGGCGATATTAGGTTAGTGCTTAATTACGATTACAGCACATCGGCCTACATGCCTCATGTTAGGTATGATGGCGAATTAGCACGCGAATATAAGGAGGCTGGCGGCAATGATTTTATCTCATAGCAAACTAACTCAAAAGCTAAGCGCCGTACTTAGCGCGAACTTTTTTGACATTAACGATAAGCCAATTAATGTGGTGCTTGATGTACTTAATCAAGATTTAGCCAGCCCCGTTTGGTTTACTATAGACGGCTTTAGATTTAAGACTATTAATGCCAGTACAACCAAGTACATGGGCAGCGGTACGGTGCATATTTTAAGCAACAGCTACAATAGCCGGCCAATTAAATTTAACTTAGGCATACAAACAACTGATGGCACTATTAGACTAAATGATGAGGCGGAAATGGTATATTTCACCAATGAACAAAGCCTAGATTATTTGGCTGATATTACCTTTAGTTTTGACATTAACTTAACTTACGAAGAGGAAGACAGGCCATTAATTGAACATATAGAGGGAAATCTTAATATTGATGGTATTGATAACGAAATTATAATTGACAAGGAGCAATAATGGGTGCAAATGATGGAAACGCAATAGTAGAAATTGTAGTAACGGTAGAGCAAATAGTGGCCGCTAACACTATGTTTAGGCAAAACACGGCCTTTATGGTCATGAGCAATGACTATAGCTACAAAATACTAGATAGAGGCAGCTTAGATGATGATATTAGCTTGATTACTAGTGATGATGATAAGGCCAGTATCCGCGCCTACTTTGCTGCCGGTGGCGCAAGGCTAACGGTAATTAATGTGCTTAAAATGGAAGTTGTTGTACCTAAGCCAACTGGCAGCTATGGCCAATTAGTATTAAGCCAAAATGGTACTGGCACTTACACTAATGGCGGTGCGCCGATTACCTTTAACTGGAGCGTAAATAGTGCTAATACGCAAATATCCTTTAGCAATAGCAGCAACACCAATGTTATTGCTAATGTAACCTCCCCCATGACTTTAACATGGGACGAAAGCGCTAACTTAGTAAAATTAACTATAGAAAAATTTTTCTCTATTAAGACTATATCGCCGGCTTTACCGGGTATTTATGGTAATTTAACCCTAAATGAAGACGGCTCCGGCAGCTATAGCGATGGTACAGATTCGGCAGGCTTTAGCTGGGAGGCTAATAGTGATGATACAGTGCTTACCATTATTGACAGCACCGATACTAATGTAATTGATGATAGAGATTATGATATAAACTTATCATTTAATAGCTCTACTGGCCTTATAACCCTAGCTATAGCTGCTTTAAGCAGTTTTAGTGAAAGTAGAGAACCATCTAGCAGCGAAATACTCTATGATTTTTTACCGATAGAAGCAGAAC
>WRBN01000035.1 GCA_009784515.1 Spirochaetaceae bacterium
CGAACTATCAGCACTATTAACGAAATTTTTATAGCCGGTACCGTTCCTAATAGGGCAGATGATAGCATTTGGATAGGCGGTGAAGCCGATGCAGGCCGGATAGAGTGGGATTGGGACGACGGTGGTTTTGGTTTTAATAATAACAATGCCCCTTTACAGCTGGCGCCTTTAGGTGAGTTTACGCTGGCTCCTTTAGAGTTATCCGGCGGTAACTTTGCCTTTAGTGATGATGATTTTGATGACGATGACGACGGTGCCGCACCTGTAAACTTTGAGCCCGATATTGGCAGTACCGATGATTTTTCTTTAAATTAATGAAATGAAGTGTTTATTAATAGTTTTAGTTTTTGTGTCCTGCACAACGAGTAACCAGCCGGAGCTGCCTATTTTAGGGGCTACCGGCCTTACTCTTCGTCATTACGAGCACAATAACTTAACTATTAATTTGCAAGCTCAAAACGCTAACCTTTACTCAAATCTAACTTTATTAACTTATTGGCAATTAACCGTTGATGACGAATTTTACAGCGGCGATAAAGTTATTAGTAACGAGGAGTTAGGAGAGATAGAGCTGCATAATTTTTACTCACGCACAGCCGATTATACTTTGGCCTCGCCGCATTTATTTTACAGGCAAAACACCGGCGAAGCAGAGGCGGCTTTAGCTACTATTACCAGCGAAAGCTACCAAATTAGCGGCGAAAATTTTAATTTTAGCGGCGATAATCAATTTTCTTTTGGGGCTAATGTTAGCTTAACTGTTTCTGCGGAAGAAGAGAGCGCTGCCATCACCTTTACCGCCAATACGATGAACTCCTTTTTTAGGGGAGGTCAAAATATTTTGTTATTAGAAGGTAACACCCGCATTGAAAGTGATGACTTTGAGATAACCGCCCATATCGTAGAGCTAAGCGGGCAGGATTATAATTTAATAATGGCGCAAGGTAATGTAAGAATTTATCGTAAAGCCAGCTCTACCGTTATTACCAGCGATAACTTTAATTATAATCGCACCACTTTACATCTTACCGCCGCCGGTAATGTTTATATAATTGATGCCGAGCAAAACTTACGGGTACGCAGCTTGTTTTTAGAGCAAGCAGGTGAGAACGCCAATTATTTTTTAAGCGGCTCCGTTATTGTGATGAAAGATGAGATATTTGCGCGTGCCGGCAGCGCCATTTATGATTCTACCAACGAAACTTTGCTGCTTATCGGCGAAGCCGAAGCGGTGCAAGACGGTAACGTTATGCGTGCCGACCGGATAGAAATTAATACCGCTACCAACACCATCAGAATGGTCGGTAATGTTTCGGGCAGGGCTAACTAATGGCACAGTTAAAGATAGTAAAGCTTTGTAAAAAATATAAAAAGCGGCAAGTGGTAGATAATATTAGCTTTAATGTAGAGAGCGGCCAAATTGTTTCGCTTTTAGGCCCTAATGGGGCCGGTAAAACCACTACTTTTTATATGGTGGCCGGTTTAATTAAGGCCGGCAGCGGCGAGGTTTTTTTTGATGATATAAATATTAGCAAAATGCCTATTTATAAACGTGCCGTTACCGGCATCATTTACCTGCCGCAAGAGCACTCCATCTTTAGGGGCTTAACGGTACGTAATAATTTATTAGCCGTGCTGGAGCGGCGTAAAGAGTTATCGGCCGCCGAAAAAATTAAGTTATGTGATGAGTTATTAGATGAGCTGGAAATTACACGTATTCAGCATCAGTTAGGAAACACTTTATCGGGCGGCGAAACCCGCCGTACCGAGATAGCCCGGGCTATGGCCATGAGCCCTAAGTTTTTACTGCTTGACGAACCTTTTGCGGGGGTAGACCCTATTGCCATTGGCTCTATCAGCCTTACCATTAGTTTTTTAGCCAAAGAAAAAAATGTGGGTGTTTTAATAACCGACCATAACGCCAGCGCCACCTTAAGGGTAAGTGATTATACGCATATTGTTTATCAGGGTAAAATTATGACTTCTGGGGCCAGTGATGAAATTAAAAGCGATGAAAAAGCTTTAACTTATTATTTAGGGCATGGTAATTTATAGCAAGGAGCAGGTAGTGATAATTAAAACAATTTTATTATCTTTAATATTTATAGGTTGTGTAGCTAACAATACGGCTAACCCGGCTTTGCAGCGCAACGAAGCAGAGAGCACTTTAGTAATTGGTAGCCGCATTGGGCCCGGTATTTTTTTCCCGGCTTATCTTACCTCTACTTTTGATAAAGCGGTAACAGATTTAGTTTTTGAAAGCTTGTATAAATTTAACAGCATTACCAATAGTTACGATGCCGTGTTAGCCCAAGCTTTACCGCAAATCAGTGAAGATGGTACTAGTTATCTTATTACTTTACAACCAAATATCACCTTTAGTGATGGTAGCCGTCTTACCACCCGCGATGTAGCTTTTAGTTATACTTTATTAGCCGATAGCAGTTATACCGGGTTTAATCGTTTTTTTAGCGAAGGACTAGTGGGTTACGATGATTATCGCTCGGGCTATAGTAATAGTTTTGCCGGATTAAATATTATTGATGACTATAATATAGAGTTTATCTTTACAACCAGCCGCTTACGTAATATGGCCATGCTGGAGCTGCCTATTGTCAGCGCCGGTTATTATCATTACCCGCGCGGAGAGCAAACTATTTTACAATCTTTATTTAGTTCACCGTTAGGCAGCGGCCGTTATATCTTGGCCAACTACGAGCGCGGAGCAGCTATTTCTTTGCATAAAAATATTAATTATTGGAAAAATAATGAAGTAATCCCTAACATTAAAATAGTTGCGGTAACGGCTAGTACCGAACTAAATTTGCTGTTAAATGGTACTATCGATATGTTAGTGGGGGTTAATTTACCGGCTAAAGTAGAGCAAGCTTTAAATGCACCGTTCATTAATTATAGCTCTTATCCGCGAGCCGGTTACAATTTTTTACAATTTAACTTAAATGACCCGCAACTGCAAGATGTTAAGGTGCGGCAAGCCTTAAATTATGGCTTTAACCGAGCGCTTTACCAAGCTATTTATTTAGGCGATTTAGCGGTAGATGTGCCCAGTCCGATAGACCCTAATTGGCTTAATCTTGCCACGAATGAGCTAAATATTAGTAATTATGCTTATAACCCGATTTTAGCGGCGGCTTTGCTTGATGAAGTCGGTTTTACTTTAAGCGGCGATGGTTTTAGGTATAAAGATGGGCAGCGGCTAACGGTTAATTGGCTGGCGGTAAAAGAGAGCATTGTAACCGATATAGCCGTACCTATTATCAGTGAGAATTTTAGAGCTTTAGGGATTGATTTAAATATTAGTTTTACCGACACGCACTCTTTATTGGCGGCCGTTAATGGCGGACAGGGTGGTTTTACAATGGCTAGCTTATCGCTGTTTGAGGAGGCTTTACCTTATAACATTGTAGAGCGTTGGCGTAGCGGCAGCCGGCAAAATACCGCCGGCTTAAACGATGCCGAGAATGATAATTTACTGCAATTATTTAATAATGTCCAAAATATTGATGAACTTAATAATTATTTTACTTTATGGCTTAATCGTTTTAATTATTTAGCTCCAGCTATTATGCTGCATAGCAGCCTTTATTTTGATTTATATAACGAAAGGATAAACGGAGTGGCCACCACCAGCCACTTTACCTTTAGGGATAATATCCCTTATTTAACTATTAAAGAGGTAACGGAATGAAAAAATATTTTTTAACTATCTTTTTATTATTGCCATTAGCCGGTTTTGCCTCGCGCCAAATACCGGATATAATTATTTATAATGACACAGAATATCATACGCTTAGTTTTGTGTTAGAGGCTTATTTTGCTGCTTATCCCGAGAGAAGGCCGGAAGTTCAACAGACAATTACATCTTTAAATAGAGGTTATATAGCAACTTACGAGATTGTTAATAACGAATTAATATTAATCGACCTTAAGTCGGATGTAAACGAAGACTTTACCGGCAGCCAATTTATTAGTATTTTTAATAATTATTTTGAGGCCGGCGCAAAAATAACTATTAGCGGTACCATAGCTATCATTAATGGCGAAAGCGCCGGCGTGCATGTAGGTTTTAACCCTATTTACCAGAGCTATATTATTTTAGAGGTAGTAAATGGTGATGTAGTTAGTTCGCATATTGTAAACAGTTACCAATATTTACAGTTACTCATAGAGGAAGCTGCCGGTTATAACGATTGGCAAAATTATCTTATAACTGTATTAGACAAATTAATCGAAAGAAATAATTTATTAGAGCTAGCCGGTAACTTTGGAGAGTAATTGCATAAGTTCTTGCCTGTTAATAAGCTCGATAAGCCGGGCTTCTACATAAGTTGACGCCGACGAGGAAAAAGTGCCGGCACAAAGGGCAAAAGAGCGGTTTATTTGCCGGTTTTTACGCATTATGTTATCTAAATCACGCAATTTTTGCTCTTCAATAACAAGGTTATCGACACGGTAAAAACGAAACAAAATGTTATCATCTAGTTTATCGGTTTTTACATCGGCCATAATATCAATATAGTCGCTGCGTTCGGCGTTAACATTACTTATTTTAATTTTGGCTTTCTTAAAGATAACCGGTATAATTTTACGGCAAAGGACAGAAAAATCGGTAGCGTTAGCACTTAAATAAATATTAAAATTTTTATTGGCAGCAAGCTCGCTGTAACGTTCTATCTCGGCGCTAACATTTTTATAACTGGGGTTAATGGTTCTGATAATATAAAATAAGGCTAACGCTTTATCGATGTGATTTTGTTTAAAATAAGTTTGCGCTAGGCGGTACCTAAGCTCCAGCATAACTTCGGTGCGAATGTTGGTATGCTTAAGTCCATTAATAAAGATATTGGCGGCAAAATCGTATTTTTGTGCTTTAAAAAGGATAGAGCCGGCATAAAGGGCCGAAGCTGCCCCATAAGTGTTATCGTTAAGCAAGTGGGTAAAAAGTTTTAAGGCATTGTCGGCTTTATTTAATTCATTATAAGCATTAGCTAAGGTAAAAATAAGCTCTTTATTGTCGGCTTCGTGAGGTAAAACTTCGCGCAGCATAGCAACGGTATCGTTATATTTATGCTGTTTATAATAAATATAACCTAAAAATTGGCGCGCCGTCGTATTTTCCTTAAAATATTTAAGCACAAATTGAAAGTAGTAAACGGCTTTATCGTAGGCTTTACGATAATACTCTAATTCCCCTAAGCCTAAGAGTAAATCTACATTAAAATCTTTTTTAGAGGCAAAAGCTAGTGATAAAAGTTTATGAGCCTCATCGTATTTTTTTAATTTTAAAGCGGTTAAACCGGCAGTTACCCTAATAGGGTGCAAATTAATGTTACTTGCTAGGCTAGGTTGTTTTTCTATCGTATCTATAATAATAGAATAATATTTAAAGGCTTCGGTATAATTTTTTTCAGCATAAAAAATATCGGCAACTTTTTGTGCGGCCTCTAAATCGTGTGGGTTAGCCGTTAGGCGTTTTTTGGCTTCATCGGCCAAAACTTTATGCCGTGCCACCTGAGTTTGCTTACTATTATTCTTTTGGGGTTTACCGCCATCTTTTTTTACCGCCATAATAACAGCAATTACAATAATAACGATTGCTACAGGCAAAATAATAAACAAAGCTTCCATAATATCCTTATATTTATCGTCTTTTTAAAAATTATTCTTTATGTACTTAAAAGTTTATTTTACAAAATAATTACAAATTAATGCCTTAAGCCATAAAGGTGGCTCAAAATTACCTCTTTCACCGCAGGGGTACCGTAGTTATAATTAACCAAATGTAAAACACTGGTATTATTTAAAGAGTTATAAGCTACCGCACTAGCTTTACCGCAAATAATTAATGGTATATTATTTAAATAAAACCTTATTTTAAGTTGTAAATCTATTTGCCCTAAGCCATGTACTAATAAACTTAGTTTAGTTTCGGTTAATAGAGTAATTAAAGCTTTAAATCCTTCATTTTGCAAGCTGACTAAACAATCTTTATCTTCGTTAAGTAAAGTAAACCACGCTTCTATATGGCCATAGTTATCGCTAAAAGGCAGCCGTTTAAGCAAAGTACTGCTATGGGTTACTTTAATTATATTTTGCTCGCGCTTAGCTACAAAACTTTGAAAGAGATAACCTACATCTTTATAACAAAAAAAGAGCGCTATATAACGTTTAATTTGCTGTACATCACTATCAAATTTAAGTATTAAGTTGGTAGGGTCTAGCTCATCTAATTTAGCCGTTATATTAACAGTTTTTATTTTAAAAGTAAAGAGCTGCCCAAGCGGGAGCTGTTTAGTACAATTAATTGTAGTAAAATTTGTTCCCTCACCAGCCGTAAACATAGTTTATTTTACCCATATCGTTAATAATTTACAATAGCCTTTAAGAGAAAACTTTATTTTTACTTTGATAAATTATCCGCATTATCAAGTGTCTTTTGTCTATATATTGGTTAAACCGTTGTTATTATTTGCCGAATAAAAAAATACCGACTTAATTTTAAGTAATAAAAAATTAAGTCGGCTTAATAATTATGCTTTAATTGAATTAGCGAGCTAACCAACCGCCGTCAATCGCTAAAATGTGGCCGTTTACATAATCGCTGGCGCTGCTAGACAAAAAGATAACGCCGCCCATTAAATCGCTGGCTGTTCCCCAACGGCCGGCCGGAATACGTTCTAGGATAGCTTTATCACGCGCTGCATCGGCACGCAGCGGGGCGGTATTTTCGGTAGCAAAATAACCGGGTGCGATAGCGTTACAGGTAATGCCTTTATTGGCTAATTCGTTGGCAAAAGCTTTGGTAAGGCTGGCGATACCACCTTTACTGGCCGCATAACTAGGCACCCTAATACCACCCTGAAAGCTTAGCATACTGGCAATGTTTACGATTTTACCGCCGGTACCTTGTTTAAGAAGCTGCCTAACAAAGGCTTGGCTTAGTAAAAAGACGCTTTTTAAGTTAAGGTCCATTACATCGTCCCAATCTTTTTCGCTAAAATCAACTAAATCGGCACGCCTAATCATACCGGCATTGTTTACCAAAATATCAACTTTGCCAAAAGCTTTAACGGCCTCCGTGATAACACCTTCCAACTTAGACATATCCATTAAATTGACCGAAAGGTCTAAAAATTTACGGCCAAACTTGGCCACTTCGGCGGCAGTTTCGGTACTTGGAGCAATGCTTACCCCAACTATATCGGCCCCAGCTTCGGCTAAAGCAATAGCGTAACCTTGACCAAGCCCTTGATTACTCCCAGTTACAATGGCAACTTTGCCGGTTAAATCGAATAATTTCATAATATCTCCTTTTAATGTGGGTTGCTATACCGCCTGTGGCGGCTAGCAATGACAAATAAATTCTCAATTAAAACTAGCCTAATTTATCAAAACTTAAGTGGTCCATGTCGGTAAAAACTTGGTTTTCACCCACCATACCCCAAATAAAACTGTAGTTGCGGGTGCCTACACCGCTGTGGATAGACCACGACGGCGAAAAAACCACCTGCCTATCGCGCACCACAATTTGCTTAAGTTCGTGCGGTTCGCCCATCATATGGAAAACTACTTGCTTTTCGTTATCAATATTAAAATAAAGGTAAGCCTCCATACGGCGGTCGTGGGTGTGGGTAGGCATAGTGTTCCACATACTGCCGGGCGCCAGTTCGGTAAGGCCCATAAGCAGCTGACAAGTTTCGAGGATAGCCGGGTGGATTAATTGATTAATTACCCTAACGTTACCTTCTTCGGCTGTGCCGGCTTCTACTTTTTTAGCAATATCAAAAGTAATATGTTTGCTGGGGTAGCCGGTATGTGCCGGCGCACTGTTAAGGTAAAAATGAGCAGGCTTGTTGCTGTCGGCGCTTTTAAAGCTTATTTCTTTTACGCCGCGCCCTAAATATAAAGCTTCTTTGCATTCTAACTTATAATCGATGCCATCGGCGGTTACCGTGCCGGTGTTACCAATATTAATAATACCCAGCTCGCGCCGCTCCAAAAAGTAATCGCTGGCAATTTCTTTACCGCCTTCCAGCTTTAAAGGGCTGCCGGTAGGGATAGCGCTGCCTACAATCATACGGTCAGCCTGTAAATAAACCAAATCGAGCTTACCTACATTAAATAAATCTTGTATTAAAAATTTTTCTCTTAGCTCACTGTTGTCCATTTTTTTGTAATGGTCGGGGTGAACATCACGTAATATACGCATATAAAATAAATCTCCTCTAAATTATATTACCCGCTTTTACGTAGCTTTTTAAGCTATAGCGGATGCAGAAAACAAATAGAGGAGATTACTGCCTTTTATTAATTCTCAACTATCAGCTTTCAGTTTTTCAACTAATTTACACGCGGCTTAAATGTAAGGCAAAGCCGGCAATTTCTTCGTTTAAGTAAACAACTTTAGTGCCAAAGGCATCGCCCTTGCGGGTTTCTTCGTTAAAGGTAATGCCTTGTTTGGCTAACAAAGCGCAAGCACGGTCAACATTGTTACACATAATGGCGATGTGGCCGTTTTTACCTAAAAACATCTTTTTCATTAATTCAAATTGGTTACCAAGCGCATTAGCGGCAAACATTGCACTGTTACCATCAACTTTTTTAAGGCCAAACAACTTACCCAGTATATCCATCGTGCTGTTAGCGGCAACTTCATCGGTGTGGTTAATACCTACGTGGCCTACGTGAAAACCGTGTAACACGGCAACGGCTTCGGTGGCTAGTTCGGTAATTTTATCCCATTTTTTACCGTTAATCAGCTCGGGCGTTACCATCCAGCTGCCGCCAACGGCGTGCACATTGGTGGCTTTAGCATAAGCAGCCAAATTTTTAGCGCTAATGCCGCCGGTAGGGATAAATTTTACATTACCATAAACGGTGGCAAAGGTTTTAAGCATATCCAACCCGCCCGATTGCTCGGCCGGAAAAAATTTAATAAGTTTTAACCCTAAGCTCATCGCCAACTCTACCTCTGTGGGGCTGGTAACGCCGGGGGTAACCGGTACGCCTTTTTTAAGGCAGTGCTCTACCACTTTGGGGTTAAGGCCCGGACTAACAATGTAGCTGGCGCCGGCGCCAATGGCACGGTCGGCTTGTTCGGTGGTAAGTACGGTACCAGCGCCCAAAATCATTTCGGGCAGCTCTTTGTGAATAGCCGCTATGGCCCCTTCGGCAGCATCGGTGCGGAAGGTAATTTCGGCCACCGGTAAGTTACCGGCGAGTAGGGCTTTGCTCAGCGGTACGGCATCGGCCACGTTATCTATTTTAATTACTGGCAGCAGGCCGGCGGCTCCCAGTTTATCCATTGCATCGCTCATAATTTCTCCTATTTTATTTATTAATAAATGTATTTATAGTTTACTGTTTTATTTTAGCACGGGAATAGGGTTTTGTAAAGGGTAAAAAATGGAGATTAACTACGAAAGACGCGAACTAAGCGGTTCTTTAAATGAGGAATTATCTTTTATTTATTCTTGACAAAAGAGTACTATAAAGTTATAGTACTCTTTAAGAAAGCCTTAGAGGGCTTTGGTAAACAGAAACGCTTTCGTATGAGGGAAATCTTATATGGAGGTGTAAAAAATGTGGTTTAATAGAAATAAACTATTACGAGCCGTACTGTTTGCCCTGTATCTGCTCGTAATAGCTATTGCAAGGTTGCATTAATTGTACCCAACATTTCTTAGGTTGGCCGCCCGCCAACCTAAGTTTTTATAGGGGTAGTATAATAAGTTTTAGGGTGGTTGTCAAGGTTTAAAATTATTTTTTTAAATTTAAGGGCAGTTGGGCAATCTTCTTTTTGTGTAATTTGTTCTTTTAAATTTTGATTAGTAAATCCAACTAAAAGCAATAATAGCTTATTTACTTTTTTGTAAATTTGTGTTAAAATAGAAGAATGAGAGTAATTGGAACAAAGGCCTTAGGGTTAAGAACACCTATTATCCGTGAGGGTGATGATTTAGTTAATATAGTTAGCAAATCTTTAGAAGAAGCTATTAAATACGAAAATGTTATTATTAACGACGGAGATGTTATTGGTGTAACCGAAGCCGTACTGGCACGTGCGCAGGGGAATTACGCTACCACCCACCAAATTGCTGCCGGTGTTAAAACGGCTTTTGCCGGAGACCATATCGGAGTGGTTTTTCCTATTTTAAGCCGTAATCGTTTTGCTATGCTTTTAAAAGGTATTGCTAAAGCCAAAAATAAAGTTACGGTTTTACTTAATTACCCCGCAGACGAAGTGGGTAATCAGCTTGTTGCATGGGAAGATGTAGAGAGCAAAGGTTTAAACCCCTATTTAAATGCTTTAAACGAAAGTGAATACCGTAAATTTTTTGGTGAACCTAAGCATAGATTTACAGGAATAGATTATCTTTCTTATTATAAATCACTGGGGGATAACATCGAAATTATTCTGTGTGCCAACCCCAAAGAGATATTAAAATACACCGATGAGGTGATTGTGGCCGATATTCATACCAGATTTAGAACCAAAAAAGCCTTACTGGAGGCAGGAGCCAAAAAAGTTATTGGTCTTGATGAGCTCTTAACCAGCCCCGTTGATGGTAGTGGTTTTAATGAAATGTACGGCCTGCTGGGTTCAAATAAAGCCAGTGAGGAGCGGGTTAAATTGTTCCCCAGAGACGGTGAAGCCTTTGTGCAAAAGTTACAGGCTAGTTTAAAAAAACTTACCGGCAAGCATATAGAGGTAATGGTTTATGGTGATGGTGGTTTTAAAGACCCTGTCGGTGGTATTTGGGAGCTGGCCGACCCGGTAATTTCTCCGGCATTTACTGCCGGCTTAGCAGGAACACCCAATGAGTTAAAGCTTAAATATTTAGCCGATAATGATTTTGCTAATCTTTCTGGGGAAGAGGCTGGTAAGGCTATTGAAGAGGCGATTAATGCGAAAGCCGGGCGTAGTCAAATGGGGAAGATGGAATCGGAGGGGACTACACCAAGACAACTTACCGATTTACTGGGCAGCCTTTGTGATTTAATGAGCGGCAGCGGGGATAAAGGTACGCCGGTGGTACTCATTCAAGGCTATTTTGATAATTATGCGAGTAAGTAAAACATGCTCTTTTTTAAATGAAACTGTTTAGCATAATTAAAAATATAAAGAGGTAGCCATGTTTTTAACCATACTGTTTGGCTTAGGCGTGTGTGTATTTTTAACCATTGTGTGTATAACTAAAGGGGCATTTTTAGATGTACGCAGCTTAGACGTAGAGGCCGTTTTTAATAAAAAAAGAAGAAAAGAAAAGTTAAAAGAGCGTATACGGTTTTATGGAATAATTTTTTTGGTCATTTTTACAACACTTACGGTTTTAATTTTGGTTTTTGGGGTAAATATGTTTGAATAGGTTATTTTTGCAAATACCCAAAATCAATGGTTAAATCAAAGATAGATAGTTTAATAGTAGGTTGGTCTTTATAAACGGTTTCAGTATAAGTTCCGTCTGCACCTAAAATATAGGTATATACCCAGTAGGGGTTACGTATTACCCAGTATTCACGCACACCGGCGCGTTCATAGTTTAAACGCTTTTTACCCAAATCGTGCTTTAGGGTAGCGGGTGAGCCTATTTCGATGACTAAATCTGGAGCGCCCTCAATGCAACGCTCGCCAATTTTGCTGGGGCTGCATACCACAATAATATCGGGGCGGTAAATAATATCTTCATCATCAAAGAGCTTAACATCTAGCTCCGAGAAAAGTTCACAATTTTTATGGCGCAAATAGTTACCTAGTTGTACAATAATATTACTTTGAATTCTGGCATGGCTAGGCACGGGAGATGGGCTCATAGTGAGTATACCATCTTCTAACTCGGTTAGCTGTTCATTAAAGGGCAAACCAAAATATTCTTCGGTGGTATAATAGCGAGGGCTTGGCGCTTCATTACTCATAGATATAGTATAAAATACTTAAGTTATTTTGTCAAATAACTCGCCTTATAAAAAAGAGGGCTGCGGCCCTCTTTAATTTTCACCTTTCAGTTATCAGTTTTTAACTATCTTTGCACACGTGCGCCTGCACCCGCCAAAATGCCCTCTACCTCTTTTAGACTGGCCATACTGGTATCGCCCGGGGTAGTCATAGCTAAAGCGCCGTGAGCCACACCGTAATTAACGGCCTCTTGCGGGGTTTTGCCGCTTAAAAAGCCATAAATCAGGCCGCTGGCAAAGCTGTCGCCGCCGCCAACGCGGTCCATAATATCAAGGTGGTTAAATTTGGTGCTTTCGTAAAAAACGCCGCCTTGTCCGTCGTTTACCCATAATAAAGCCGACCAATCGTTATCGTTGGCGGTGTGTACATCACGCAAGGTGTTGGCAATGGCCTTAAAGTTAGGATAGGCTACCTTAACTTTTTCTATCATCTTTTTAAAGCTGGCAGTTTCGATACCGGTAATATTTTCGCTGATACCTTCCACCTCAAAACCAAGCGCCGCACTAAAATCTTCTTCGTTACCAATCATTACGTCAACGTATTTGGCAATTTCGCGGTTAATTTGCTGGCTCTTTTCGGTACCGCCAATGGCTTTCCATAATGATGGGCGGTAGTTAAGGTCGTAGCTGGTCATTACACCGTTTTCTTTGGCACATTTTAGGGCCTCGATAACTACATCGGGGGTGGTATCGGATAAAGCAGCAAAGATACCGCCGGTATGAAACCATCTAGCGCCTTCTACTTTAAAAATTTGGTTCCAATCGATAGCGCCCACTTTAAGTTTAGCGGCGCCGCTGTTGGCACGGTCGCTCACCCCAAGTGCACCGCGGATACCAAAACCGCGTTCGGTAAAGTTTAAACCCACGCGTACATTACGGCCGATACCGTCATAATCAAACCACTTAACATGGCGAAGGTCTACACCGCCTTGTTTAAGCAGGTCTTCAAGTAAATAACCCACATCGTTACGGGGAATACCGGTAACTACAGCGGCGCGTTTGCCAAAGCAGCGGTGCAAGCCGCGGGCCACATTGTACTCGCCGCCGCCTTCGCTTACCCTAAAACTGCGGGCAGTTTTTACGCGGCCTTCGCCCGGATCGAAGCGCAGCATAATTTCGCCTAAACTAACAATATCCCAGCGGCAATCTTTTTCATCACGAATTTTCATCATTTGTTTTTGTCTCCCTTTATAAATGTGTTTAAAACAACTTCTCTAAGTATATCATAGGTTTTGCATAACTACAATCATTAAATTTTATTTCAGGCTTAACCCGCTAATTTTTAATTAAATTTATTTAAAAAAAATAGACTAGTCTATTGACATCTTAATATAAGAATATTAAGAGTGTTTCCTTTTGGTGCTTGGCTAAATACTATTTTAATTTGAAGGAGGTTGTTTTATGGAACTTATAGTAGCTGGAATTGTAGTTATTGGTTCGGGAATTGCAGTTTTGATAAAGAAAAAGCAGGAGAAGTAAAAATGAGCGACAATAATAATAAAGACGACTTAGTAAAAGTAAGTACAGCGGTAGGGACGGGGCTTGCTATAGCAGGAACCATTGGAGCAGCCGGATTAGGAGTAGCGGCTGCCCCAGTAACGATTGCTATAGGAGGTGTAATGGTGGTATTTGGTATTGTACAAACTCTAAAAAAACATTAAATGTTTTAACAGAAAGGCCCTCGTAAGAGGGCCTTTCTTGGTAGGTATACTAACTATATATTTACATATTTAATAACATTATTATAGCAAATATCCTCTATCATGGCACCAATTTTTTTCTCATCAAAGTGTATTTCGCCGTTTTCGGCCCACGTGCCCACCATATTACACAAAATGCGCCTAAAATATTCGTGGCGCGGGTAGCTAATAAAGCTGCGGCTATCGGTAAGCATACCCACAAAGCTGCCCAGCACGCCGCTGTTGGCAAGGTCGATAATTTGCTTTTCCATGCCGGTTTTATGGTCATTAAACCACCACGCACTGCCCAGCTGCATTTTACCAAAACTTTCGCCCTGAAAACAACCAGCGATGGTAGATAATACCATATTTTCCCTATCGTTTAAAGAGTACAAAATAGTTTTTGGCAGGCTGTTAGCCGTATTTAAAGCGTCTAACAGCATAACTAAATCTTTGGCAAATACTTTATCGCCAATGGCGTCAAAACCGGTATCGGCCCCAAGTTTAGCAAACTTAGCGCTATTATTGTTGCGGTTTACGCCTAAATGCAGCTGCATAACCCAGCCGCGTTTGTGGTACTCGTTACCTAAAAACAACATAATGCGGCTTTGGTAGGCTTTAATTTCGCTTTCGGTTAATTCGGTAGTTTTACCGGCTAACACTTTGGTTAGGGCGGCTTCGGCTTCGGCCTCTGTAGCTTCTTGATAAACCACAGGGTCGAGGGCATGGTCGCTCACACGGCAGCCTAAGCTGTGGAAAAAGTCGATACGTTCAGTTAATATCTGCTTTAAACCGGCAAAGCTGTTTACCTTTTTACCGCTAACTTTCTCCAGCGCCTCAAGCCACGGGCCAAAAAAGACGGGGTTGTTAAAGTAAATAGCCTTATCGGGCCTAAAGGTAGGCAGCACCTTTACCTTAAATTTACCTTCATCACGGATTTTTTGGTGATACTCTAAGCTATCGGCCGGGTCATCGGTAGTGCACAGGGCCGTTACATTGCTGCGCTCGATTAAGCGGCGAGCAGTAAAAGCAGGGTCTTTTAATTGTTTGTTGGCCTCTTCCCAAATAGCGTCGATATTTTCGCTAATTAAAGGCAGGTTAATGTTAAAAAAACGTTGTAGCTCGAGGTGGCTCCAGTGGTAAACCGGGTTGCCAATACTTTTTTCGATGGCTTTAACAAAGTGGGTAAATTTTTCTTTGCCATCGGTGGTTTTACCGGTTACAATCTCTTCGGGTACACCGCAAGCGCGCATTAAACGCCATTTATAGTGGTCGCCGCCCAGCCATAACTCGGCTAAATCGGCGTAACTTTTATCTTCCCAAATTTCTTTGGGGTTTAAATGGCAATGATAATCAAAAATGGGCATTTTAGCTGCATATTTATGATACAGCGTCTTTGCCGCTTCGGTTTGTAATAAAAAATCTTTGTCTAAAAATGGTTTCATTATTCCTCCTATAAAGTTACACCACTCTTAAAGATGGCCAACTCCTGCATACCGGCCAGCTCATTTTTAGCCTTTTGGCCGCTAGCGATAGCTGTTACTACATCAATAAAACTTTCTAAGGCGCTTTCCACCTCGCCGCTTTCTAAAATAACGCCGGCATTAAAGTCAAACCAATGCGGCTTACGGCCGGCTATGGTACTATTGGTAGCTATTTTAACGGTAGGCACCACCGTGCCGTAAGGGTTACCGCGCCCGGTGGTAAACAGCACTAAGTGCGCGCCGGCGGCGGCCATACCGCTGCTGGCTACTAAATCGTTACCCGGTGTGTTAAAAAGGTTTAACCCGTTCTTTTTAACGCGCTCGGTGTACTTAAGCACATCAACAACGGTGGCTACACCGGCCTTTTGTGTACAACCTAAAGATTTATCCTCGAGGGTGGTGATACCGCCTTCCTTATTACCGGGCGAAGGGTTTTCGTAAATTTCTTGCTTGTTATCGATAAAATACTGTTTAAAATCGTTAATCATAGCCACATTTTTAGCAAACACTTCTTTATCGATACTGCGTGCCATCAATAACTTTTCGGCCCCAAACATTTCGGGTACTTCAGCCAGTATGCTGGTACCGCCCAAATTGACCAAATAATCCGAAAAGAGCCCCACCAATGGATTAGCCGTAATACCGCTAAAGCCATCGCTGCCGCCGCATTTTAGACCAATTTTTAGCTTACTAATCGGAAATTCCTGACGTTTATCGCCTTTCATACCATCGGCTAACTGAGTAAGCAGCTTGACAATTTCGGCCTGTTCGTCATCAACCTCTTGGGCCACTAAAAACCTTGTACGGCTTTCATCGTAGTCGCCCAGCGTGGCTTTAAAATCGGCCATTAAATTATTTTCGCAACCCAGTCCAAAAACCAGTACACCGCCGGCGTTAGGGTGTTTAACCAAATTTTGCAAAATGGCTTTGGTATTTTCGTGGTCAATTCCTAGCTGGCTGCAACCATAAGGGTGAGCCAGCACATTAATATAATCGATATGGCCGGTGTCGTAATTTTTTTCAAAGGCTTTAACGGCGGCGTTAGCCACCCCATTAACACAACCCACCAGCGGTACTATCCATAACTCATTACGTATGCCAACTTCGCCATTTTTACGCGGATAGGCCAGAATTTTCCGCTCGGCATGGTTTTTACCAAAGCTAATGGCGGCCAAATTTTGCTCAAAGCTATAACTGCTTAACCCGCTTAAGTTAGTTTTAATATTGTGGGTATGCACGTGGCTGCCAATAGGTATGTCTTTTATAGCATGGCCGATAGGATTGCCGTACTTAACAATATTATCGCCCGTTTTAAAATCTTGCAAAGCAATTTTGTGGCCGGCCGGTATCTCTTCCTTTAAGGTAACCTTATGATTTCCTACAGAAATTTCCGAGCCGGAAGCTAAATTTTTTAAAGCCACAGCTACATTATCGGCATGGTTAATTAGAATACAATCTTGCATTATTTATTCTCTAACCCCCATTTTAAAGCTTCGCGCATACCGGTTTTATCAATGGCCTCAAGGTAGTTGGCTACAATTTCTACCACTTCGTTATTGAGGCTTAAATCTTTGCCCCATAATTTTTCTAGGCGCATAAAACTTTGCACTACACCTTTGTAACCATCAAATTTGGCCCAAGCGGCTTTGGCGGCCTCAATAATATAAGCATCGTCTTTTAGCTCGATAGGTTGGCCGTTAAGTTCGCCTTTGTAAAAACGAATGGCGGCGGCTAAACTAAAGAGCGGCATCATCGGCCACTTACCGTGCTTGGCATAATAAGGCTCGATGGTGGTGTACCACACACGCTCCTTAAATTTAGGAAAGTGGTTTAGAGTAATACTTAATACATTGTGTTTAATGTAAGGGTTTTTAAAACGTTTTAGCACATCACCGGCGTAATTTTCTAAGGTTTCTTGAGGTAAAGGCAAAGCCGGAATAACGGCAGTTTGTAACGCCTTGTTCAGGAATTCCCCAACTTGCGCATCTTCCACCGCCTCGCGCACGGTAAGTAAACCGGCAAGATAGGCTATAGGCACCATCATCGTGTGGCCGCCGTTAAGTATGCCCACTTTTTGTTGCTTATAAGGTTTAATATTATCGGTTACAATAACATTTAAGCCGCTGCCTTCAAGCTTAAGCTCGTCCTTAAGCCAAGCCGGGCCTTTAATAACAAACAAATGAAAATATTCGCCGGTTACCATAAAGTTATCTTGATAGCCCAGCTTCTGCCATAAAGCCTCTTTTTCATCAAAAGGAAAGCCCGGCACAATACGGTCTACCAAACTGTCGCACCAAGTGTTTTCTTCCAGCCAGCTTAAAAAGGCCGGTTCCAGCTTCCATTCAGTCGCATGACGCAGCACAATTTCTTTTAATTTTTGGCCATTATCATCGATAAGTTCGCAGGGGATAATCACCAGCTTACCTTGCGGATAACTTTTAAAACGCTC
>WRBN01000036.1 GCA_009784515.1 Spirochaetaceae bacterium
GCTGCCTTTATGGAAAGCCCCGCCCTCTTTAATGGCTACCATTACCGGCGGGGCTTTACGCGCCGCCCGCTCGTCATCGGCTTGCTCGGCAAGTGGTTCGGTGTAAATATAAAAACCCATTTGCTCGATGTTACTTAAAAAAATCTCTTTATCACCAAAATAATCGCTGCTGACCCAGCTGCCGGCGGCCACAAAACCGTTGTTTACCGCCTGCAAGCAACTTTGTAATACCGCCAGCTTTAACCTTTCTAACCCTTCTTCGGTTTGGGCAATTTTATGGTTGGTTTGTTTTAAAGCATTAAAATAATTAACAGATAAATTTAGTTTAAACCAAGTTATATTATAA
The DNA here is from genome assembly GCA_009784515.1 of Spirochaetaceae bacterium. NCBI lineage: Bacteria > Pseudomonadati > Spirochaetota > Spirochaetia > Spirochaetales > Spirochaetaceae > Spirochaetaceae bacterium. The sequence goes on from WRBN01000036.1 coordinate 347, forward strand.
ATACTATCAAAGTAACCATTTTCGCCGCTGGCATAAACCACACTTAAGCCGGCAATATTTACATAACAATCGCAGCCGGCCGCCTGTATTTGGGCAAAAAGGCGGCCGGTTACCAAGTTGTCGGCCGTTAAAGCTACCAGCTCTTTAAGGTGCATTGTAGCGGTGCTGCGGCTAACGCTAAAGTTGGTAGACAACGCTAGGCCGGCATAAGCCGCCGCAAAAGTAAGGGCGTTGTTAAAGCTGCCGCTATAAAATAAGGCACGGCTGCGTTTAAAACCTTTGGCGCGCAGCAACATAGCCTCGCCATAAATTACCTCGCTGGGATTGCTCATATCAATATCGAGGCTAATCTCTTTATAGCAAGGCACAAATAACAGATGGTCGCCGCCCTCAATGTACACGGCTAAATCTTCCAGCTGGCGGCCGCTAAGCTCGCGCATAGTTAAAATACCTACGGTATATACCTCTTTTTCTAGCCTTTGCACCGCCGCCAAAGGGCTTTCGCCCTCTTTAAAAGAGGCTACCACTAAGTAACCGCCGGCTGAACGCAGGCTTTGCCGCTGAGCAAAAATGGTGTTAATTAACCTAAGCGTGCTGCTGTTGCCGTTAAAATATTCTTTAGCTTCGCCGGCATTTCTTACAATAATGTGGCCGCTGTCCGCCCCAATCATTTTTTCATCTGTAAGCAAAAGCAAGCTATTTAAATTAAAGCTGCTAAGCCCTGTGGGCTTACTACTTACCGCTACATTAATAATATTGTCTAAATTTAACATAGTTCTCCTTAAAATTATTTATTATTGGTTATTCCTGAGTAACCAACGGGCTATCTGCCCCGTGCCAAACGGCTACCTTATCTGCTACCTGCCGGCGGATTACTAAACTAAGGCTAACCCGCTTAGCTTTAAGTCCGGCTTCATCTGCAAAAATAAGATTACCATAGTTAAGCGAAGCCTTGTGTTTAGCCAAAAAATCGCGGCTATATTGGGCATAAAGTAAATCGCACAACTTAACGGCGGCAGTTTTAACTTGCTCGGCGGCGCTCGCGCTTACCAATACCGTTAGCTGATAAGTGGTGTATTCTTCGGCTAAATATTGATTACTTTGATGGCAAAACCGTCGCCCGCTATGTAAGTGCTTTTGGCTAACGGCCTCTACAATAAAAGTTGGCCGCTCGCCTTTGTGCTCGGGGTAATCGCTATAAGCTAACCTTACTTCACCAGCAGCGCAGTTTAACCCTTGCTTAATTAATTTAGCCAGTAATAAGGCTGCATCGCTTACTTCTTCCATCTTTTTCCCTCCTTTTAAACTAAAAGCTACCCTAACTAAACGGCTAACAAAGTAAAAATGACATAACCTTCGCCGGCGTAATCTTTACTGCCGATAACGCTATAGCGCCTATCGTTTATTTTTACCCTATCACCCAGTTTTAAAGGGCTGGGAGCAGCCACGTAAAGTTTCTTCCAGCTTTTATCACTTACCCCTGCGGCCTCTACTAAGGCTAACTCTTTATTATTTAAAGGTAAGGCAATGGCCTTTACTTTGCCGTATTTAACTACTTCGTAGCTGCTAAAGTTATCATCGAGCCCCTTAGTAACACTGGTATAACTAAAGCACTGCTGCCAAGCTAGCGGTAGCTTCATTGATTATTCTCCTTGTTGCATTAAAAATTTAGCGGCCCGGCTGCTTAACATAGCCGTATAACGCTGGCCATAAATGGTAGCAGCCAGCAGCTGCGATAGCGCCCCACCGCCCTGCTGAAGCGCCGGCTGGTAACTAACGCTAAGCTCGCCTACCGTTTGGCTTTTAACTATGTTTACCCGCTCTTTTTCTTTTATAAGCGTTGCACAGTGAGCCATTAGCAATAAAAAAGCTTCTTCTTTTAAGTTAGCTTCCTCCCACACACTGCTGTTAAAAACAGCTTTGGCCTCGTTATAACTTTGCTTAAGCAAAACTTTATCGTTTAAAGTAATACCCAGCTCAGCGCCATAATTGTTAATAAATTTGTGGCTAAGCTTCTTCATTTAGCAGCTCCAAGCTACTAAAGGCCTCTAGCAAAGCCTCTGCTTGCCCGTCTGGAAAGATTCTTACCTCACCTTCTTTAAATTCTTCAATTTCATCGTTAATACGTAAGAAAAGTGATTTACCGTTGTTTTTTAATTGCATGTTTATATCTCCTTATCAAAATAAAGCAGTTCTTGGGGCCTGCTTATAATTACCCCTGTAAAAGCGCCGTAGGCGACATCTTCGTACTCAAAATTATTAAGGCTGGTAGGCGTTGTCGTGGTAAAATCGTGCGTAATATTAAGCTGTAGCACATCTTCGTGGTTAGCATAAAGCACATACCTGTTTATTTTACCGGCCGCCGTTTTAATATCATCAAGATACGGCAACGGCTCGATGATAAATTGGCTGTTACGCGTAATATGGCTAAAGGCTTTTTTCATTAACTCCAGCTTATTAGGCACCTTATTGGTTTCGCTAGGCATAGCTAGAGCCACCCAATCGCTCATCGGCAGTAAAAAAGTATTGGGCCAAGTGCCGTCTTCGGTTTGTTCACGGTAGCCGGTTAAGGCTTCGTAACAAAAGTGACTAAGCTCACTTAAGCTCATTTGGGCTAGGCCTTGTTGCAGGGCTTTAGCTTTGGCCGCTACTTTTTTATTATTAACTAAGCCGCCGGCCCCTTCGTGATTAGTAAGACCGGTAAAAGCTACTTTTTGCAGCCCTAAATCCCACATTTTTTTACGGGCTTTATAACGTGCCTCGACAATATCGTAGCTATGATGCTTAAGCATTCGCTCCATCTCAAACAAGGTGTACCGGCTTTTAGCGGCCCATAAAAAAACCTTTGCTACTTCTTTACCGGTAGCCAACTGGGCTTCGTATAGGTTATTAGCGCCGGCCGACGTAACGGCTTCTTCAAAGTTATTGGCCGGCCCTACATTTTTTACCACCACCAGCTCGTCCGGCAAACTATTTTCGCTAATAATTACCGGAACAAACCGAGCAAAAGGTATTTCGTAAAACCTTTGCTCCAGCACCTTGCGCCTTACATAACTTAAGGCGCTAAGTTCGCTGCCATCATCGTTAAATTTAATTAAACTCACTCATTCCTCCTTTTTAACTGAAAATTGAAAAGTGTAAACTGAAAGGTAAGAGACAAAATTTTTCACTTTTCAACTTTTACTTTTCACTTACCCATAGCGTTTTAAGCCCAGCTCTTTGCGGTCGCTGCGTGTTAGGTAGCAGGGCTTACCTTCATCGCCGACGGCAGCGTGTTTAATAAACTGGCTTTCGGCTTGTTGGTGCTTAACGGCGGCATTAAATTTAAGTAATAACTCTTCGTAATTGCCGGTAAGTTCTTCGGGTTTAAGTTGCAGCCTTTGGGCTAAACCAAAGTAACTTTGACAAATTTTTTGCTGTAACTCTGCCTCGTTATTCATAACTGTTTCCTCCTTTTTGCGTTTAAAATTCATAGCTCCCCCTTCTGTTAAAGTATTTTTTAAAATAATGGCTTCTTCGTAACGTGGGGCCTCTACTAAGGCCAAGTGAATAAATTGCCCCTCCGCTACCTCATAGTGATAAGGACATTGGTGATAAAGCCCGCCCTCGTTATATTTGGTAACTTCGTAAGCGCAAGAAACCGAAAAATTTTGCGCAATAGCTTGCTCGGCCTGATGACTGGTTACCAAAAAATCTACCCAGTACCAGCCATCGGTCTCGTTGTACCAAGCACGGCTTACATAACCGCAGGCATGTTGGCTGTAATTAGCGGCCGTTACCTCGCTGCTGTGGTTAAGTAATAAAGGCTTACCCACAAAACTGGCCAGCATTTTATCCAGCACTTCTTTGCGCAGCAGCCACACACCGCCGCCGTTATCTTCGTAATTAACAAGGCCGGCCTCGATAAATTTGGCTTTGTAACTTTTAGGCCAATCCATAATTTTTCCTCCCTTTAAACTTTGCTCTGGCTAATTGGACCGGCTTTTACCCCTTTGCAATTAGCCCAGAGCCTTGTAGGGTAAGATAACGGCTTGGCAAAATTTGGCTTTAACAAAAATTTTGAAAATTTTTTTTAAGATTGAACTTTCTCAAAAACTAAAAAAAGAATTACAACTGCAAAAAACACAAAAAGCACGAATAGGTTAAATAAAAAAGCCCTTTCGTTAAAGAAAGGGCTTTAATAAAAGTTATTAGATGAGATTGGTTTAATGTAAAACGGCTTTTAAGGCTCCGTTAGCCTCTACATAGTTAAGGCCGCGCTGCAAAATATAATCTATTTCTTCTCTTAAAAATTTACGGCGGCCGCTGCTAATGTATTTACTAAGCACCTCAAAGTTGGCCGGCTTAACGGCCAGTATCTCGGCCCACTGGCGGTTATCCAATTTATCAATTATCCTAATTTTATCTTTTTGCTCGGCCAGCTTCCAGCGCGGTACAAAATCGTTATCCCACATAGTATTATAGGCTTTACGTTCTTTTTCGTGCAGGTGGTAAATTATTTCGCTTTCAATTAAAGTATGAGCGGTAACGCTCACCTCCAGCTGCCTTTTTTCTACCATCTCGGCTAATTGTTTTAAAGCCTCAAAGTTATGGCTGTGCCACTGCTCTTCGTTCTCGGCCAGCTCTTTGCCGGCTGCCTCTTGTAGGGCCGGCGGCAAATTGGTGATAAGCCGGCCGCTGTCGGCATCGCTCACAGTGGCCGTAACTATTTTTTGGCCGCCTTCGGCATTACGGATAACTTTTTTATAGTTAAGCAGCTTACCTAATTTGTTGCCTAGTTTAGGCACAATAAAATTTTGCACTATCAATTTATAATCTTGCTCGTTAAATAAAGCCAGCAGCTCGATTAAAGTTAAAGCCTTACCGCCGGTAAAAGGGTTAAAGTTTTCGTTTAAACTTTGCAAATTGGCGTACAAATAAAAGCGCGCCGCATAAGGATAAAAACCGGCTTGCAGCTGATGGTTTAAATGCATAAGCATAGCCAGCGGCTCTTTGCTGCCATAATTAAGCAAAGCTTGCTCGTTTTTAACTAAAGTTAACCCTAGTAAAGTTTTAAATTGCTCGGCTTGTATACTCAGCAGCGCCGGTATTTTATGACTAAAGTGCTGGTAAAAATGGCCGCGCCCGCATAAGCCCTGCGCCGCCGGCATAGCCGTTACTAAAGTAAAACTAATGGTAATGGCCGGCCTAAACAAACGGTAAAAAGCCCGCTGCTGGGCAAAAACGGCCTCTAAGTAATTGGTTTTATAACGCTCTTTATGCTCGCCGGCTACCAAAAGCAGGTGATAATAACAGCTAAGCGTGCCCTCTTTAAGGGTTACTTTAATAATGAGGCTATCATCGCGTTTAATTTCGTTTTGGGCGGCAAACCGCCAATCTTCTAAACTTAAAGTAAAGTTATCTAAATTCGTTTTTAAACGATTAGGCCAAAAAAGCAAGTTAGGTAAAAAAGTTAGGGTTTGCTTAACACCAACTTTAACGGCTTTATCACCGGTTAATAAACCGTCCGCTAAACACAGTAAGCCATTACTTTTGTTAATGGTTAAGCGGTAATAACTAAAACCGGCTACGTAATTAAATAAAGCTAAGGTATCGGCCAGCTCGGCGGCAGAGCGCACAATAAAGTACAGCTTACGCCCTTGCTCGGCAAAAACAGCCAACAATCCTTCGCCGGCCGCTTTTAACTGGCTTAAATCTAAAGGTAAATTACAAGCAGCCACCAAGTTAGCCGCCTCATAAAAATAAAGGTAATAACCTTCGGTAATAAAATTAAGTTTATTAAGCTGTTCGGCTTCAATTTTATAGTCAAGAGTACCCGTCCATAAATCCGCTAACTGCTGGCCTTCGCTAACTGTTACAGCAACCGGCTCGTCTATCTTCTTTTTAAAAAGTGCCATTACTTATATTATCTGCTACAGTTTTAACTTTCTTTATTTTTTTGTTAGCAGCCTTGCTACTTATTTATTAATTACCGCCTCGTTTATGGCCTAAAAGCTAATAAACTCGTCATCATCAATAGTAACAGCCGCTGATGGAGCAGGAGTTGGCTTATTAACCTGTGCACTTGGTTTAGCTGCCGCTACGGGTTTAGGGTTGGCGGCGACCGATTTATCAATATTAAGCTTGGGTTTAGCGGCAGCCGGTTTAGCTTTAGCGGCAGGCGCCGGCACAGGGCTAACCTTTACCGCCGGTTGCACTTTGAGCGAGGCCGAAGCCGATGTAGTTACCGGTAACGCTTTAATGGTTTGGCTTTGGCCGGCCGCACCGGCAGTTATTTTAAAAAAGGCCAACTCATTTTTAACCATATTTACTTGCTGGTTAAGTAAATCGCTACTGCTGGCCAACTCTTCGGCGCTAAGGGCGCCGTTATGGGTTATTTCGTTAAGCTGTAAAACGGCCTTGCCTATTTGGTCTATACCAATTTCTTGCTGCTGGTTGGCTTTAGATAAATCTTTAATAATTTCGGCCACTTGCTGAATTTCCGGCGTAATGTTACTCACCAGCTGGCCGGCTTTTTGAGCTATTTGTACACTGCTGATGGAAAGCTCATCTATCTCTTTGGCGCTAAGGGCGCTGCGCTCGGCCAGCTTACGCACTTCGCCGGCAACCACCGCAAAGCCGCGTCCGGCATCACCGGCACGAGCCGCCTCGATGGCGGCATTAAGGGCCAGCAAATTGGTTTGGCTGGCAATGTCTTCAATTACTCTAATTCTCTCGGCAATGCTATTCATGGCCGTTACCGTTTCCTTAACGGCATCGCTGCTTTGCAGCGAATTTTCGACAATCCCGCGCGATATTTCATCAACAAATTTAGCATTACTGGCCGTTTTGGCAATGGTAGCGCCCATTTCTTCCATACTAGCGCTTACCTCGTCTACGGTGGCGGCCTGCTCGCTGCTGTCGGCGGCTATACGGCCAGAGGTAGCATTAATTTTATCGCTGCCGCTGCTAACAGTTTCCATATTTTTTTGTATGTTATTTATTACCGTACCTAAATTATCTTTAAGATGGCCGGCGCTTTTAGCAATATCGCCTAGCTCATCGGTTTTAGCCTGTAGCTTAGCGCTTATAGTAAAACTTAAATCGCCGTTACTAAGTTTATTTAAACCATCTTTAATAGCAGAGATAGATTTAGTAATGTTATTGATAGTTAAAACAACCACCAAATTAATAATAAAAGTAATAAAAATAAGAATAGCCGCTAAAATAATATTAATTTCGCGAGTGGGAATATTTAAAACAGCTACGGGGATAGTAACCATAGCGGCCCAATAGTCGTAGATATAATTTAAATCGATAGGTACGACCACCATAACGGCCGTTTGACCGGTACGTGTATCGGTATACCTATGGCTTCTTACTTCGTCTAAAGCTACATAATGGGCTATTTCTCTGGTTAGCTCCGTTCCTACAGCATTACTAAGCGGCTCTATCGCTGCCCCTTGCCGGCCAATAATTAAGGTTCTGTCGCCGGTTATTAGGCCGGTGTAAATGTTTTGGCTTATACCGTTTATCTCCAGTTCCCTGCTCATAGCCAAATTTTGCAGCGAAGCTACCTTGCTAAAAACCATCGCACTGCCAATAAATTCATCGTCATCGTTAAAAACCGGCACCGAAACGGCCACCACTTGTTCGCCCCTAAAAGTAAATAAGTTGGTTATACTGTTCCAGCTTAAGCGCCGGCTATCGGCATAAGCGTACATATTATCGTTAAATACTTCGTTACGCATATCTATAATGTTGCCTTCTATATCTAAAAACAACGTATAACGGCCGGTGGCATCGCTGCCTAACAGCCCAATATGTTCGGCATCAAGGCCGTCTAAGGCGTTGGGCTCCATCACAAACATAAAATAATCGAGATAATCCGAGTTATCGCTAATCATCTCGAAAGTAGATTCTATAATATTAGTAGCAAAATCGCGGCGATATTGCGGGGCAATGGTGGTAATATTGGCCTCTATGGCAAAAACAATGGTATCTAGGTATAAACTTAAGCTGTTAAAATGGTTTTCTAAAAAGCTGGCAATTAAACTGGCTTCGCCCTCTGCGATGGCTAAAGCGCTTTCCTGCGTGCGCCGGCCTACCGAAAAATTAATAACAAAAATACCTATGGTAAACGCTAAAACGATTGAACCACAAATAGCATATAAACTTTTGGAGCGTAAAGACAATTTTAAATTCATTTATTTCACCCATTTATGTTATAACAATATAATTGTTATATGATACTTGATTGTATCATAAATTGTAGGATAAGTATAGAGCTACTAAGATAATTTAGCGATATTCTCTTTTGTTAAATTAAATTAAGAAAAACAACATAAATCCTCTTCGCCGGCGAAGGGGATTTGGGGCGGTACCTATACTTTTGTTTTATTTGCTCTATCTTATTTGGCCATAATATGCGATAATATAAGGTAGTATGTTAAAAAAATTAAGCCTTATTTTACTTTTACTCACCACTCCCTTACTGGCCTTCGATTTTCGTTTTAGGCACAACGAAGGCGACCAGTTTAGGTTTTTATCTACCGTACAAACGAGTATTTTTTCTAACGATAACGCCCCGCCGCAGCATGTAGAATTTATTAACCGCCTTACCTACCGCGTAGCCGAAGTTGATGAACATGGCAGCGGCCGTTTAGTTGGCACAACGGCTACCAGCCAGCGCCTGCTGGGCAGCAATGCCGCCACCTTATGGACTACCGACTACGAAGTTGATTTTTGGCGCAATGTACGCGGCGGCTACACCGTAGCCCCTACCTTTCATATGCCGATGGTGCGTAATGTGCCTTTTTTCCCCGAAGGCCCGGTTAATCCCGGCTTCCGCTGGGCGGCACGCGGCGAAACGGCCCTTGATATTAGCCAGCTGCTTGGTCTTACCGCTCCTTTTATTGTACCCATCATTGTTAATCATCACTATATGGGCCCGGTAGAGATAGACGGCCGTATTTACCAAAAAATTAATGTGCAATATAGTTACAGCGAAAACCTGCCGCGTCCCTTTGGCCGGGTTATTAGGCCGAACGAGGCCATTGCCCAGCGCATCGAGGCCGAGCATAACCAATTTATCTTTTGGGACGAAGAACTAGGCCAGCCGGCTTTTTACGAAGAAGAATTTATCCGCCGCTTTACCTTTAGCAATGGGATAATTCTTACCGAAGTTGGTTTTGCCGAAGCCCACCTCATTGAAGCTATCCCCATGAACCGAGCCGAGCTACTGGCCGAATTAGAAGAACAAACGCGCCGCCTTAACTTTAATATAGAGGTAGAAGAAAGCGCCGATGGTATTAGGTTAATTATGGATAGCATACAATTTGTGGTAAACAGCGCCGAATTTTTAGCCGGCGAAGAGGTTAAGCTGCACCAAATTGGCCAGTTATTGCAAGCCCACCACAACCGTGATATAGCCATTACCGGCCACGCCGCTGCTGCCGGCAACCCGCAATTTGAACAAGTTTTAAGCGAGGAACGCGCCTTAGCCGTAGCCAACTGGTTAATTGCTAACGGTTACCGCTCGGCCGATAACATCATAACGCAAGGGCGCGGCAGCAGCGAACCGCTGGTGAGCAACGCCACCCCGCAAGGGCAAGCGCGTAACCGCCGGGTAGAAATAACTATTTTAGAAAATTAAGAAGTAAGAAGTAAAAAAATACCATTTTTATTTTTTATTTTTCACTTTAAGTTTTGCTATTATTAAAGCCGGTCTTAATTTATCTATAAACACAGTCAAGTATAATAGTTTTATATAAATAACTAATTTGCCGGGTTTAGCTTGTTTTTTAACGGCTTTTAAAAGCAGTTTTAAACAGCTTATGCTTAAAAAGGTTAGTCCCACATTATTTTTAAGCAGTTTTATTACCTTATTATCAAAGTTAGCGGCTATCTCGGTAAGGTAGGGCAGCCAGTGGCTAACCACGTTAGCTTGCACGGGACTTTGTTTAAAAGCTTGCCTAAATTTAGAGGATAAAAACAACACATGCAAATACCCAAAAATAAGATACGGTAAAAAATTGGTACTTAGTTGTGTAGTAGCAAAATGCTTAAGGCCAGCGCATAAAATTGGCGCTTGCTCATAAAGCTGCCGGCTTACCGCTAAAGTTGTTACACTACCGGCACGCACACGGTAAGCATAAAAATAATTACTATACACATATATTTTAACGGTAAGCAATAACCACAAAGCAATAATTATATCTTCCTGCACGGTGGCGGCAAAGTTTAAGTGATTATTTTTTAAAAAGCTGGCCTTAAATAAAAACAGCCACGGGCTAACGGTATAGCTATTTGTTTGTAAATAATCTTTGGTATTATAAAGCCCTGCTTTGCGGCAAGGACGAAAATTCGCCCGGTTTTGCGGCCTACTATCGTTAAAGATAAAACCATTAAACCGTACCACTTCGCAAGTTTGCTCTTCGGCTATGTTATACAGCTCTTCGCAAGCTGTAGGGCTAGTTATGTAATCATCACTATCTACAAACCAAATGTAGTTACCGCAGGCTTCGCTTATACCTTTGTTACGCGCAAGGCCCGCCCCGCCGCCTTGCGGCTGCTTAACTATTTTAATACGCTCGTCTTTAGCAACATAACTTTGAGCAATAGCTAAGCTGCCATCGCTGCCGCAATCATCTATTAAAATAATCTCTATCTCTTTTAAAGATTGATTAACAATACTCTCTAGGCATTCGGCAAAATAAGGGGCCACATTATAAAACGGCACAATCAGTGATATTTTAACCATAATTACAGTGTAACATTTACAGCTTATTTTGGCAAGTTTACCTCTTTATCGGTAATTACCTATTTATAACTATCAAATATCTACAGCAAAGTTACAGCCACAGGCCAAACTTTAAAGATGGGTGTTTAATATTTTTGTCTTTTTTATAGTCAGAGCAATCCAGATAAATATTTAGTACCGGGAAATAGATAGTTACCGCCCTCTAGTAAAAGCCTTAAAATAACGATATAATAAGTATATGAAAATCTTGCCCATTTTTGTCTTTATTTTATTAGCCTGTAGCGATAACAACAACGTTAACCACACGGCAGAGCGGCTAACTTTGGAGCGCGAGCTATTTAATAGCGCTACTGTAACCGAACAAGATTTAGCCCGTTTAAGGGCTTTACCGGAGATTAGCCGCAGCCATATTCATTTTAACGATATAGATATGATACGCGGTATTTCCTCAGGCGATAGCCGGGTTTTTTTCTTGATAGAATTTGTGATTGGCTACGATTTTTCTAACCATGGACTGGGGGCCGAGCTACAGCGCGGCAGGTTTATGATTGAAGACCGGGTGCGGGCGCGTTTAAGTACCTTAAGCAGCGAAGCTTTTATGCCAAGCCGTACCGAACAGCTGCGGCAAACGATTGCCGATGAGGTAAATTCGGTGCTAGCCAGCGGTGATGTGAACGAAATATTAATTATGCGGCTAGAAACTTTTCCGGTACCGCAAACCGGCAACAATGCCCCATTACTAAGACTAAATTAATAAAAGAGATGTAATATGCAAAAAATTGAGATAGAAAAAAATATTTACGGCTTAATAGCCAACCTACCGCCCCAGCATAATGGACAGCCCACATTATTTGAAGGACTGTGGGAAATACCAAACGGGGTATCGATTAACGCTTACGCTATTAAGGCCGATAAAATTGCTTTAATTGATAATATTGAAAATTTTGACGATTTTCCGCAGCAATACGAAAACCTTTTAGCAGGTATAGGTATAGTGGCTAATAAAATAGATTATTTAATCCTTAACCACCTAGAGCCCGACCACACCGGTTACTTAGGACGTTTTGCTGCTAAAAACCCGCAGCTTAAAATTTATTGTACCGCCAAAGCGGTGTCTTTGCTCAAAAATTTTTATGGTATCGAGCCAAACCAAATTGTCGCCGTAAAGACCGGTGATGAATTAGATTTAGGCGGCCGTAAACTTGTCTTTTACGAAGCCCCTAATGTGCATTGGCCCGAAACAATGGTAACCTTTGAAAGCAACAGCGGCATTTTGTTTAGCTGCGATGCCTTTGGCAGCTTTGGTAAGGTAGAGGCCGCTAAAGCCTTTGCCGATCAAAATACTATAGAAGAGCTGCAACTTTATCAAGCTGAAACTATAAGATACTACGCCAATATTGTAGCTAGTTTTAGCAGCTTTGTTAAAAAAGCTCTTAGCTCTTTAAATGGCCTGCCTCTTAAAGTGATAGCCCCTAGTCATGGCTTACTTTGGCGGGGCGATGTTAGCCCTATCATTAATTTGTATCAAAATTTAGCCGATTATGCCGAAAACGGCGGCGAAGAAGCCGTTACTTTGGTGTGGGGCAGTATGTACGGTAATACCGCAATGGCCATAGATATAATCCGGCAAACTGTAGCCGAAAGCGACTTAAAACTTTACGAACATCGTTTGCCGGGTAGCAGCAGCTTGCCGTTAGCTCATGTTTACTACAGTAAAGGGCTTATTTTGGCTATGCCTACTTACGAATACAAAATGTTCCCGCCTATTGCTCACTTTATTAATGATTTAAAAATTAAGCACATTAAAAATAAACAGGTACTGAGGCTTGGCGGGTACGGCTGGGTTGGTGGCGCCGAGCGTGATTTTAGGGCGGCTACAGAAAGCGCCGGCTGGCAGATAGCTCCCAGTATTGAGTGGCCGGGCCAACCTACCGCCGAAGTTAAAGCCCAAATTAGTGAAGCCGTCCGCCAGTTAATTAAGCAAATAAAAGGAAATTAAAATGAAAAGCAGGCTGGAGCTAGCATTAGAACGCAGTAATGACATACAATTAGACGGCGCGGTCCTTAAAGAAGAGCGCTACGAAACAGAGGGGCGTAAGCTGGCGGCCAAAGCCTTAGCTAAGGGCGATTTTAATTTAAAAGAAGCTTTAGCCGGCCCCGAGCAGGCGTTATTATTAAAAGGCGTGCTTAAAACTTTAATGGCTAATTTAATTTTACCCAATAAGCAGGAAGATTTAGCGGCCTTTATCGCTTTAAAAGCAGCTTTTATTAATTTAAATACGCAAACAGAGCCGCTTTTAACCCAGCTGGAAAGTTTTTTAGCCGATTATTTAGCTAACCGCCATCAACTTACCGTGCAGATAGAGGCGCACTTTAGGCCGCTTATCGAGCAAAAAGAGCAAGAGATAGAACGTAAAACAGGTATGAAGGTAAAACTTAGTGCAGATAAAATCCCCGAAGCGCAAAAAGTATTAAACGAGCAGCTGGCAACTTTTGAGCAAAATTACTTGGCCGAGCTTAAACGGGCCAAAGAGGTTTTAGCAAATATAATTAACCCATGAAATTAAAGTGGCTTTTTCTTTTTTTAAGTTTTAATCTTTATGCTAACCAACGGCTGGTAATGGTTTATCAGCTAGACAATTACCAATTAGCTTTTGTTTACCCTTACAGTGGCCCCAGCTTTTTACCTTTTTTTATTGACAGAACCGAAGGCCATTTTGTTTTAATTACCGAAGATGAGCAAATTATCCCTTTATTGGGCTACGACTTAACCACTTTTGTCGCCAGCCATAACCTAGATACCCCTCGCAGCCACTACTTTTACCTGCGTGATAGTTTAGGTGGTCTTATTTGGTTATTAATTATCTTTACCGTTGTTTTTAGTGTTGTTAAGTTTACTTCTTATCAAAAAAGGCAAAAAAAAATAAAACAAAACCAGTTAAAAATTTATCCGGGTTACTTAAAACGGCGCAATAAGCGAAGTTTTTTTAGAAGAAGATGATATTTTATCATTAAGGATAATGAAGATGAAGAGTAGGCTTAAACCGTTAATAAGCATTAAAAAGCTAGGTGCTTAGCTTACTTTAAGGTAAAATAAAGCAAATAAATTAATAAATCTATATTGATAAAAAATGATTTATATACCATACTGTAAATATGGAGTACACCTTTAACTTTAGTAAAGAAAAAAAATAACTTACTTAAAGACACTCGTAATATTAGCTTTGAAGAGGCTATAATGGCCATTAATTCCAAAAGTTTATTAGATGTGATTGTTAATGAAAATTATAACAACCAAGTTTTCTTTATTTTCTCTAAAGATAGTCATGTATACGCCGCTCCTGCGATAATTGAAGGTAATGGCCGTTACTTTTTAAAAACCATCTCCCCTTCAAGAAAGTACAAAAAAATATATATAAAGGAGTAAAATCTATGAACAATACAGATTTACCAGCTAGTCATTATGCCCCGTTAGATGAAGAAGAGGCACAATATATGAAAGAGCTTGAAAATGGAGAATGGAAGAGTATTAAAAAACCTATTACCATTAGGTTAGATATAGCCGATATTTTAGCCGCTAAAAAAAGGGCAAGCGATGTAGGTATACCTTACCAAACGCTTATTGCTAGTTTAGTTCACCGCTATTTAAAGGGTGATATAAAACTGGAAAACCCTATGTAAGAGACTAAAGAAGTTTAGGTTGAAACATCGCTTAAAATTTTCTCCTGCAAAGCCAGCACATCGTTTAGTTGTTCGGGCGTAAAGTGGGTGTGGCATTCGGTTTGGTCGCCGCTGTTGGCGTGGCCAAGTATGGCCTTTATTTCAATTGCTCACATTAACGCTCACAATCAATTTTCAAATCTAGTAAATACTTATAAATAAAAAACTTAAATACTACCGGAGATGGGACTTGAACCCATATACCTAACGGCGGAAGATTTTGAGTCTACTGTGTCTACCATTTCACCACTCCGGCAAAGTAAAATTAACTTAGCACAAAATTTTTGTTTTGTCAAGGGTTGTTGCAGCCTTTTTACCATCGACTTGGCTTGTACATAAGCTAGCTAACAAGAATAAAAACTACAGAATTTTACAGGCAACAAGGAACAGAGGAAATAATTAATTATTTCTTGTTCTCTATTCCTTGTTACTTATTTAAAACTATTGATAAAGCCAGCAAGCTACCTTATGTTTCCCATTATTATTAACAGCTTGTAAAATAGGTAGTTCCTCTTTACATTTGGACATCGCATGGCTACAGCGGTCGTAAAAGGCGCAGCCGGGCCGCTGAATGGTTGGCGAAGGCACATCACCGGTTAAAATGATACGCTTTCTTTTGGCCTCTACTTCCGGGTCGGGGATAGGCACAGAGGAGAGCAAAGCTTGCGTATAAGGGTGCTGCGGGTTGCTGTAAAGCTCGTTACGGTCGGCGGTTTCCACAATTTTACCCAAATACATAACTGCAATACGGTTACTGATAAATTTGACTACCGATAAATCGTGCGCTACAAAAAGATACGATATACCCAGCTCTTTTTGAATATCTTTAAATAAATTTAAAATTTGCGCCTGAATAGAAACGTCGAGGGCGCTAACCGGTTCGTCGGCTAAAACGATTTGCGGATTAAGGGCAATAGCACGGGCAATACCAATACGCTGGCGCTGGCCGCCCGAAAACTCATGCGGGTAGCGGTTTTTGTAGTGCTTTAGTAGGCCAACCATCTCCATTAAGTTACCAATACGCACATCAATTTCGGCATCGGTTTTATCATAAAGGCCGGCCTTTTTATAAATACGCATAGGTTCGGCGATAATCTCGGCGGTAGTCATACGCGGGTTAAGCGAACCGTAAGGGTTTTGAAAAACAATTTGCATATTGCGTCTGGTAGCGAGTAATTCGCGCCCTTTCATGCCTATTAAATTTTTATCATCTAACAAAACCTCCCCTTCGGTGGGCGTATAAAGCTGCGAAATAGCCCGAATAACGGTAGATTTACCGCAGCCCGATTCGCCTACTAAACCAAGCGCTTCGCCTTTATTTAAATAAAAGGAAACATCATCTACGGCATAAACATAACTTTTTTCTAAATGGACAAATTTACCGTCCTTATGCCGCTTAGAGTTAAAGCTAAGCCGGGTTCGGCGCGGAAAGTACATTTTTAAATTTTTAACATCTAATATTTTTTCGTTCATAGTTTCCTCTCTTAGGTATTTGCCCAGCAGGCCGCGCCGTGTCCATCACCAAAATCTTTGTAAGGCGGGTAGGCAGTTTTACAACGTTCTTGCATTTTGCTGCAACGCGGGAAAAAAGGACAACAATCGGGCAAATTAATTACGTTAGGCGGCTGGCCCGGTATCGAAAAAAGCTGCTCTACATCGGGTTTATCGTGGCGGGGTACGCTGTCAATTAAGCCTATAGTGTAAGGGTGTTTAGGGTTTTTAAAAATAGCTTCTGTTTTGCCGCGTTCAACTATCTTACCGGCATACATAACGCATAAAGTATCGCACATACCGGCCACTACCCCTAAGCTGTGGGTAATTAAGATAACGGCGGTGCCAAACTTTTTGGTAAGGTTATTCATTAAATCGAGGATTTGGGCCTGAATGGTAACATCGAGGGCGCTGGTTGGCTCATCGGCAATTAAAATTTCGGGGTTACAGCTCATACCCATCGCTATCATCACGCGCTGGCACATACCACCCGAAAATTGATGGGGATAGTTATGGATACGTTCTTCGGCGGCCGGGATTCCTACTAAGGTAAGCATGTCTATGGCTCGTTTATGAGCTTCGGCTCTGGTTACCTTTTGGTGCAGCATAATAGTTTCGATAAGCTGGGTGCTTACCCGTAAAAAAGGGTTTAAGCTGGTCATGGGGTCCTGAAAAATCATGGCAATTTTACTGCCTCTAATATTACGCAGCTGCTTTACAGGCATTTTTAAAATATTTTCATTGTTAAAAATAACCTCACCGCCGACAATTTTACCGGGCGGGCTTTGGATTAAATTCATTACCGATAAATTAGTAACCGATTTACCGCTGCCCGA
>WRBN01000037.1 GCA_009784515.1 Spirochaetaceae bacterium
CATTCATCTCCTGCTTGCGGAGCCATATTGATTAAACTGAAAACTGAAAACTGAAAACTGAAAGGTGAAAGTTTTTCAGTTATCAGTTATCAGTTATCAGTTTTCAACTATCACCCCGCTTTTAGCGGGGTTGACGGCGGTGATGATACCGGGCGGCATAACGTTAAGTTCTTTATGAACTTTTTTCTCTACGGTCTGCATTAAGCGGCACAGCTTATGAGCTGCGGATTCTAGGGGGTTAAATAACCCTGTGGTATCTAACATTTTTTACTCCTTAAATGTAAATAACTAATAACTGAAAGGTGAAAACTGAAAGTGGACAGCTTTTTAATTCTTAATTTTTACTTACGGCTTTGCCGTTTTTCACCTTTCAGTTACCACTACTCAATTACGGGTTACCATCTCTTCACTTGAGGAGAAAGTTTAAATTTTTTTTGATATTTTTTAAGGTTGGTTTGGTAGGATAAAATTGCTAGACTAGCTACTCTTAGTAACTATAGACGGGTAGTTGCCGCCTTAAGGTAACCTTGTAAATTACAGCTTAATAGAGTATAATGTAGCCTATAAAAAAATATGCAAAACAAACAAGGCATTGCCGCTTATAAAAAGGCTATGGGGAAAGAAAATAAAGTGTCCCCCAAAGATGAGGCTAAAAATTTAATTAAAAACCCGGCTAAAAGCAAAACTAAACCAAGCCCTAAAGCTATGGTTAGTCCTAATTTGCCTCCAAAGATTCATAGTAAAGGCAAAAGCGGTAAACGCAAATCGGCCGAGCTCTTGCTATTGGTAGGACAAGAAGAAGCTGCCAATATTTTAAAGCATATGAGCCTTGGTGAGGTAGAAGAAGTTGTTAAAGAGCTGGCCGAAATTAAAGAACTAAAAAAGGTCGACATCGACTCTACTTTAAGTTCTTTTATTACCGATACCGAAGAGCAAGGGCTCTTTAAAGGTGGTGTTGATGTGGCACGTGGGTTTTTAAAGGTAGCTTTTGGTGATGAAGAGGGCGAGCGCATTTTACGTAATGCCACCCCCGATGATAAACCGTTTGCCTTTTTAGAAGAGCTAGATAAAGAACAATTAAGCACTTTACTAAAAGATGAAAGTATCGAAACCCTAGCGGTAATTATACCGCGCTTAAAGCCGCAAATAGCTAAAGAGGTGCTGGCTAATGTTTCGGTTATTTATCAGGGCGATTTAATTAAAAGAATAGCGCAAGGCCGCAAAGTTGACGGTAGCATAATTACACGTATAGAAGAAATTTTGCGTGAGCGCCTTAAAAAGCAAGGCGGGCAATGGCAGCAGATAGAAACCGATGGTAAAAAAGCTTTAGCCGATATGATTAGGTATATGGATAACAGCGAAGCTAAACAAATTATGCAAGAGTTACCCGATGAAGTTGCCAAAGAGATAGAAGAATACATCTTTGATGTAGATACTTTACTATTAATCGCTGACCGCGATTTTCAAACATTTTTACATAATATGAATGAGTACGAAATAGCGGTATTGTTAAAGGGCAAAACCAGCGAGATAAGGGCAAAATTTTTACGTAATGTGTCGGCCAGCCGCAAAACTCTGATAGAAAAAGAAGAAAGTCTTTTGCAGCCTATGCGCCGCAGCGAGGTAAACCAGCTTACACGTGAATTTTTAGATAAACTTAAAGAACTAGAACGTAAAGGGAAGCTGGTTTTAATGCGGGATAGCGAAGAATATTTGTAGGAAGTTTTTATGCCAAAAAGCTATAGCAAAGAACAAACTTTGTATTCTTTAGCCAGTGAGCTAAATACTACAACTTTAGACGAAAGCAGCTTAATAAACTTTGCCGAAGATTTAGTTAAGGTGCTTGAAGCCGAAGAAGCCGAGTGCGAACTTATAAGTAAAGAGTTTTTTGGCAAAACACATGGTTTTAAACGCGAATTTGGTTTAGCTTTGGTACCTTTCTCTACTATATTTATCGATGTTACCGAGATATTAGAAGGTAAACTTAGCGTATTGTTTGGTTTTAATAAAAGAAGTTTATTTAAATATTTTAATAGATTTAATAATAAAAAAATTGCTTTACATTTTAATGAATGGGAGCAAAAGCTTACAGAGCAATTTAAAGCCGGGCAAAATAGCAGCAGCGAACGATTTATTTGGCGTTATAGTAACTTTATTAAAGATTTATCGCGCTTACCTTCAGATAAAACTCAACAAGAAGAACGTATTAAATTAATTACTTTACTTAGCGAGGCTGTTAAGCCTTTTTTCAACTACGATAATTCTTCGTGGGAGACAAAAGCTATCGATACTATGGGCCAATACGTAGCAACCAAAGCTGAATTAGTGCTGCCTAAAAAAGAGGCTTTGCTTTATAAAATGCGCCGTATTAAACTAGGCAGTTATCAAAATAAAATAAGTAATTTATTAGATGAAGCGCGGGTTAAATTTCAGAACGATTTAATTAAATCTTTTGAGGGTGATTATTTTACTGTGTGTAATAATATGGAAAAATTGTGGCAAAATTATTTGCTTAAGTTGCGTGAGCGCCGTCATCGTATTATTATTTATTTAAATAATTTGACTTATTAAGCAAGCCGGTTGTTTTTTATTTAAAAAATTGTTACTTTAAAGTTATGAAAAAAATAATTTTTTTATTTTTAGCTATTGCCGGCTATGCTATAAATAACGAGCCTGATGGCTTTAATGTGGGTATATTAACCATTAATGATAATCGGTTGAGCTTTATCAACACTGGGTATAACACTATTAACTCAGATATTAACCTGCCTAATATTAGCGGTTCTGATGATGCAGAAGAGTACAGCGCTCTTTTAGCCAACCGTGTAAATGCTCAAATTCGGGAGGAGCTTGAGGCTTTATGGGCTGCAACTTCGCATGTGGATTTTACAGCTAATTACGATATTTACCAAGCTAGTAATCTGCCCATTGTTAGTCTATTGCTCAATTTTTCCCGTTATACCGGCGGGGCTAATGCTATGATTAACTTAGAAAGTGTTAGCTTTAATTACGATACCGGTGAAAGACTAGAATGGGCTAATATTTTTAGCCCGCAGGCCAAAGATTTTTTTGTAACTGATATTAACCGGCAAATAAGCGAAGCTAACGCTCATAGCAGCGAGCAAAACCCGACCATCTTTTTTGATGGTAGTTTAATAAATTTAGATAAAGCCCACTGGTTTTTTAATCAAAATGAGTTTATACTGATATTTGATTTATACGAGTTAGGGCCGCGTGCAAGCGGGAATATTAGATTTAGCTACAGTATTCAGGCCCTAATTAATAATGACTTATTAACACTGAGGTAACCTATGAGCAAAAAACTTGGAAGCAAAAAATTTTTAGGTATAATAGCTATAGCCGTAATAAGCATAGTAGCTGTTATTGTGGTAATTAATCTTGTATCTTCTTTTGTTGGGAATAATAGAGAAACCGGCCGGCTTGAGGTAAATGAATCTTTCACGCTGGATTTATCTATTTTAGGGCGTATTAATAATATAAGTATGTCGTTTAATTTTAGGGTAAATGCTCCCAATATCAGCGGCAGTGCCGATGCCGAAGCCTTTACCAATAATATTAAAAACCAGCTTAACACCTTAACTAATAATATTTACGATGTAAATAGGCCGGTAGAACAATCTTTTATTAAAGAGATAAATTATTATACGGTACTTAACCCGCAACTAAGGTCTTTAAGCGTAATTATAAATACTTTAACTATTATCGATGGTGTTGAAAGCAGAGAGCTTATCGCCGCCGGCTTTAGAACCAATAACGGCCGCCGATTAAACTTTAACGATGCTTTTAGCCGCAATGCTGTTCCCGCTCTGGTAGCCGAGCTTAATAACCGTTTGCCTACAGCCCTTGCCGGCTTAAATGAGCCGGTATTAAATAATTTAATTATTAATAACGAGCATTTTACCGAAGTTATTAATAATCATAGTTGGTACTTTACCGAAGAAGAGCTGGTGGTTGTCTTTAATAATTTAGCTGCCGGCGGCGCTCCTTTAACATTAACCATTCCTATAAGTTTTTTAAGAAGCAACCGTTTAGTTAGATAATAAAAAAAGCTCCTAATCATTTTTACTGTTAGGAGCTTTTTTATATTGTAGCAAAGTTTGGTTATCCACTTAGCGGCTGCCTTTATAAATAATGCGTACTTGCTTGTAAAGGCCTTCGCCTTCGCTTTGGGTAATAATATCGTTGCGGTTACTTAAAGCTGTATGGACAAGGCGGCGTTCAAAGGGGTTCATAGGCTCTAGCAAACGGCTGCGTTTATTTTTAGCTACCATATCGGCGCTTTTAATAGCTTGTTTTACCAGTAATTCTTCTTGCCTTCGTCGGTAATCTTCAATATCTAAAATAATACGCGGCAGCAGAGCATCTTCATCACGATTATTTTTACTGGTGTACGCATTAATAATTAGCTGTAAAGCATCGAGGTTTTTACCTTTCTTACCAATTAAAATAGAGGCGCTATCGCTTACTATCTCTAGCACTATCTTTTCCCTTTCGCGTCTTTGTACCTTAATTTGGGCGGTATAACCCATTAATGCGATAACTTTTTCTAAAAATGTGATAGCTTCTGTTTCGATGGCCAAAGTTTCACCATTAAATACAACGGGTTTTTTGTCGGCTTTGCTGCCGGCTTCTTGGTAGTGTACTCTAATACGAACATTAGCTTTTTTAAAGAAACCGGCCTTTTCGGTCTCTAGAATTTCTACTTCAAATTCTTCAATTTGCAGCTCAGCAATAGCTTTTTCGATAGCTTCCTGCTCGCTTCTTCCTTCAAATTCTTTTATCATTTATCTTTTCTTCCTTGTTGGAGCAATTTTATTCTGAGCTTTGGCGTTGGCATTAGCTTGTTCCATAAGCCGCGCCATAAAACCTTTTTTAGGCTTAGGAGGTTTAATGCGCCCCGATTTTTTTAGCCAATTAATAATTAGCTGCTGCACTAAAGCTAAAATGTTAGAGAATGTCCAGTATAGTAGCAGACCGCTAGGCATATCGTACAGTACAAAGAAAAAGATAATAGGCATAAGGTTCATCATCATCTTCATACTAGGGTTTTGCATAGGCTGGCTGGCCTGCATTATCTTGTTCATTAAGAGCTGTGTTAGTACATAAAATACCGGTAATAACCTAATGGCACTGCCAATAAAAATAGGTATAGTAAAAGGTAAAGTGGCTATTTGGTCGGGGGCCGAAAGGTCGGTTATCCAGCCCAGAAAAGGAGCGTGCCTAAAATCGAAGTAACGGTTAAAAATACCAAACATGGCAAACAAAATGGGCATTTGCAGTAACAGCGGAAAGCAGCCGGCCATAGGGTTTACGCCTTCTTTTTGGTAAAGTTGCATAGTGGCCTTTTGCAGCTCTTGTGGTTGGCCCTTAAAACGTTCTTGTATTTCTTTTAGTTTTGGCTGTAATTCGCTCATACGGGCGGCACTTAGCATACCTTTTAACGACAGCGGGAATAAGGCAATACGAATAAGTAAAGTTACCAGTAAAATACTAAAGCCCCAGTTACCAACCAAACCGTAGAAAAGCCTTAATAACCAAGTTAAAAAACGCTCGAGCGGCCATAAAAATGCCGATTGGTCCATTACCCGCCCTAAATCGAAGCCCGATACACCAAAGGCGTTGTTATTAGCATTATTGTACCTATTTAAATATTGCTCTAGGCGCGGCCCCACATAAAAATAAAAAGTATCGGCTTGGGCACTGCTGCGGATAGTGCTGCGTACAAAAGAAAACTGGTTACCTTGCTCTAAGCCGCTAACCGGTATATCGGTCCAAATTTGGCGGTAAGAAGAATGATCGGGTACCCCGATAAAGGCAAAATATTTTTCGTTAATACCAGCCCAACCCACGCGTTCGTCAACACTGGCAAAGCCATTGCGCAAATTAATTTGTCTACGCCTGCCATCATTTAGGTAAACGTTATGCCTAAAAACATTACGGTTATCAATTTGGGTAAAAGTGGGGCCAATCTGCGGTACAGCCTGAAGGGTATAAGAGGCCCCATTAAAATTAAGCGGTAAAAACTGGCCGTCGGGCTGGGTAAAAGCTACTTCAAGCCTAAATAGGTATTCACCGGGTTTAAACTCGTAGGTTTTGGTAAGGATAAAAGGTACATCGTCGTTATTTTGCCTAACATAACCGTGCGAGCTAAATTCGTAAATGCCGTTGCCTCTATCGGTAAAAACAAAATTACCATAAAAAGGTACACCTAAATTATCGGGCCTAAAAAAAATTAAAAATGCGCCGTCATTTTCTTGGTGGCCACGCAGCACCATTTCTAGTGGTTGGCCGTTATCCAGATAATTTTTTAAACGCAGCGAGTTAATGGTTGCCCCGAGTGTCGAAAACTCTATCTCGAATAAATCGGTTTCGGCACGGATAATTTGATGAGGTATATTCTCGTTAAGTGCAGCTACCGGTGCGGTAGGGCTTAAAGGGCTGGCCTCTTCGGGTAAAGGGGTAGCAGTATCGTTAGCAATGGGCGGAGGTGCCGGTGGGTTGTTAAGGCCGGCAGGGTTGCTAAAATACATAAAGCCAAAGCCAAATAATGCTATTAATATAAAGCCAATTATGGTTTTTTTATCCACGAATACACTCCCTACAAAATACGCTAAAAATTTTAACTAATAACTTATTTAAAAGCCATAAATGGCTGTGCAAAACTTATTTAATAAATGAGAAAAGGCAATTACTCTTAAGGAACATAATCTATGCCGCCTTTAAATAACGGGTTGCAGCGTACCAATCGTTTTAAAGCCAGCCAGCTGCCTTTAACTGAGCCATATTTTTTAATGGCCTCGTAAGCATAACTGGAGCAAGTAGGATAAAAACGGCAAGAGGCTGGTAATAAAGGAGAGACAAATTTTTTGTAAAGCCTTATTAAAAATAATAAAATGTTAAAGTTCTTCATTTTAAAGACATCTTATTTAACAGCTTTAGCAGCTCTTCATCAAAATTTAAAGGTAACGGGCTGGGATAAAGTACCCATACTAAATCCAGCCCCTGCTTTATATAATACTTGTGTTGCCTCAAACTTTCACGTGCTTTACGTTTAAGGGTGTTACGCATTACAGCATTACCATTTTTTTTGCCCACACTTACGGCAAAACGGCAAAAAGGTAAGTTATTTTCGTTATAAACCAGCTTAGAAAAAGCTCCTTTTACCTTCTTTTGCCCTTTAAAAACTAACTTTATTTGCTTTACAGTTAGCCTTTGCTTTTTAGTAAGGCTTTTTTTCATCCGATACAGTTAAGCTGTGTCTGCCTTTAGCTCGCCTTCTGGCTAATACATTACGGCCGCCTACGGTAGCCATACGGGCCCTAAAGCCAAAGGTGCGTGTACGTTTGGTTTTTGACGGCTGGTAGGTTCGTTTTTCTTTCACTATATAATCCTCTCAGTTAATTATCAAGCAATACTATATTTTTTTAAAGGGGTTTTGTCAAGGCAGCTTATCGTTTTTTTATTTAAAAATGATTAAAAAGAAAGCTGCCTTTGGTAACACCTGTTCATTATTCGCTCTTACTTAACTGTTTGGCCACCTTAAGGAAGATGTCGACTAAAGTCGGGTCAAAATCGGTGCCGCTGCCTTCGCTTATTATTTTAATAGCCTCTTCATGGGGAAAGGCTTTTTTGTAAGGCCGCTCGCTGGTAAGGGCATCGTAAACATCGGCAATGGCCATAATGCGTCCGAGTAAGGGAATATCTTCCCCTTTAAGGCCTTTTGGGTAACCTGTTCCATTCCAGCGTTCGTGGTGGGTGCCGGCAAAAATTTTGGCATAATGCAAAAACTCGCTCTTTTTGGTTAGGCTCTCTACCTGTTCAATTATTTCTTGCCCAACTAAGGCGTGCTCTTTCATAGCGGCAAACTCTTCGGCAGTAAGTTTACCGGGCTTCTTCAGTACATTATCACTAATCGATATTTTCCCCACATCGTGCAGCTGGCACGATTGTAAAAGCAGCTTAGCGTCCCAAATACCCCTTTCTTCACGGTAAACATCACTGCGCTCAATCTCTTCCAGTAAAAGTTTTACGCCACGCTCTGTGCGTGTTATATGGCCGCCGGTAATATCATCGCGGCGATGAAGTAGTTCGGCCATAGTTTTGAGCATAGCATCTTGCATATCCAAAGTATTTTGCACGTGCTTTTCTTCGGCCTCGCGCTTTTTAGCAACAGCGGCATGAATGGGGCGTAAGTCGTGGCAATAGCCTACAATTATTGGCTTGCCATCACGTTCGCCGCGTGTCCAAAAAACCTCTAAGGGGAGTGGTTCGCCATTGGGTAGCCGGTGAAGCCACTCAAAGCGGCAGCTGCCCTCTCTAAAGGTAGTGGTGGCGTGCTTGCGGATAATTTCGCCGCTGCGTTCGCCATTGGGTTGATATTCTAACCTAAATTCGTGGTTGCGCCGTATCATTTCTTCTTTAGTAGAAATACCAAAGAGCTCGAGGTTACGTTGATTAAAATCGATTAAGTTTAAATTTTCATCGTACATCTCTATCAGTAAGGGTGAGGTATCAAAAAGTATATGTAACATTTTGGCGGTTTCACGCTCACGGGCCATAGCAGCGGCTAATTCTCGGCCTTCACGTAAGTTTTTATTTTGCTTTTGAATGAGGCGGTCTTTTATCGTACGTGTAAACTCTATTACAATCATAATAGCCAGTACCATAAAGTAGGTGGCCCATATGCGCATAATATAACCAAAGGAATAATTTGGGTTAACTTGCAGAAAGGGCGCCGTGCCTATATTGTAAGCAAAAAAAGAGGCTCCTAAAATGAATACCCCTAAAATTACCGAAAGAGTTACGCCCGAACGCATACCTAACAGCATAATGGCTGTTGATGGGAGCAAAAAGATAAAGAGAAAACCTCCGTGCTGTGAGGTTTCGGCAAACCAAATAAGGGAAAAACAAAAAATAGCAAAAGAAACCATTAATACCAAAGATAAAGCGTACTGCGGTAACTTTGTTCGTGCTAAAATAAAGATGATGGTGGTAATTATAATCATAAGGCCGTAAATACCCACTGCATCGTAAAAATGGTTTTGAAGGCTTATGTTACCAAAAGCAACAAGAACAATGTTGCCAACTACAATAAGAAAGTTCATGAGCACGTAACGGATAAGGTAGTCGGAGGCAAAAAAACTGCCTCTGCTTTTATATTTGCCCGATGTGGCCAGATTTAACAAAAACAGCTTAAGTTGGTTATTTTTATTTTTCAAGATTATCCTTAACTCTTTTACAAGATTTACCCGAAGCACTATATCCTTTAGCCACAAAAATGTCAATAGATGTTATAATACTAAACTGTAACAAAAATAGATGTGGTAAGGAGGGTTTGCTTTCTATCACATTTTTTGTAGCACAAATAAAGATTGAATACTACTTCTTAAATAAGGTTAAGAATAGGATTAGAGTTTTTATAATATGTACAAGAGTATAAATTGTTTTATTTTACAAATAAAAAAAGTTTCGCAGATAAAAGCCGATAGTCGCTTGCTTTTACAATTACTTCGTGTTACAATATAAAAATTATAAATTGCCTACCAATAATTTTCTAAAAACTTAACAAGGAGAATGTAAAATGGCAGAAAAAAAGATGGTTACCGTTGATGGTAACTCGGCAGTTGCCTATGTAGCACACGCAGTAAGCGAAATTATTGCTATATATCCAATTACCCCGTCAAGCCCTATGGCCGAGCTTAGTGATGAGTGGAGCGCCCAGGGCCGTGCTAACGTATGGGGTTTTGTCCCTACTGTGGTAGAAATGCAAAGCGAAGCCGGAGCTGCCGCTTCGGTACATGGTGCGGCTACCAGCGGGGCCTTAACCACGACCTTTACCGCTAGCCAAGGCTTATTATTAATGATACCAACTATGTATCGTTTAGCCGGCGAGCTTACCCCAAGTGTTTTTCACATTTCGGCTCGTGCGCTTGCTACTAATGGTCTTTCTATTTTTGGTGACCACAGCGATGTTATGGCTGCCCGCGCTACCGGTTTTGCTATGCTTTTTGGTAATAGTGTACAAGAAAGCGCCGATATGGCCGCCGTAGCCCATGCCGCTACCTTAAAAAGCCGTGTGCCTTTTATGAACATTTTTGATGGCTTTAGAACCAGCCACGAAGTGCAAAAAATTGAAGAAATCCCTTATGATAGCCTGCGTAAAATTATGGACCGCGAAGCTATTAGCCTTTTAAGAGCTAAAGGGTTAGACCCAGAACACCCAAGTATTAAAGGTACAGCGCAAAACCCCGATGTGTACTTTGCTCACCGCGAGTCTATTAATAACGAATATGCCGCTATCCCCGCTATTGTGCAAGAGGCTATGGATAAGCTAGCTGCCGAAACCGGTCGCCAATATAAGCTCTTTGATTATTGCGGAGCCGCCGATGCCGAACAAGTAATTATTGTGATGGGTAGCGGTGCCGAACCTATTGAAGAAGCTATCGATATTTTAAACAAACAAGGCAACAAATATGGCGTGCTTAAAGTGCGTTTGTTCCGTCCTTTTAGTGCCGAGCATTTTATTAAAGCTTTGCCAACTACCGTTAAAAGTATTGCCGTGCTAGACCGTACCAAAGAACCCGGCAGCATTGGTGAGCCTCTGCTTGAAGATGTACGCACCGCCGTAAGTTTTATGGCCGAGATGGATACTTTGCCTTTTGCTGTGCCGCGTATTGTGGGCGGCCGTTACGGACTTGGCAGCTGCGAGTTTACCCCTGCTATGGCCAAAGCTATTTACGAAGAACTTAAAAAACCTAGCCCCAAACACGGTTTTACCATTGGTATTACTGATGATAAAAGCCATACCAGCTTAACTTACGATACCGGCTTTAAAGCCGAAACTGCCGGTGTGCACCGCGCTATGTTTTATGGTTTAGGTAGCGATGGTACCGTTGGCGCTAACAAAAACAGTATTAAAATTATTGGCGAACGCTATAAGTACGCACAAGGCTATTTTGTTTACGATAGTAAAAAAGCCGGTACCGTAACCGTAAGCCACGTGCGTTTTAGCGATAACCTTATTAAAAGCCCTTACTTAATTGATAATGCCGGCTTTATTGCTTGCCATAAGTTTAGCTTTTTAGAAAAAGTTGATATGCTTAAAAACCTTGACAAAGGGGGTACTTTCTTACTTACCAGCCACTATGGGGCCGATGAAGTATGGCAGCACATTCCTGTAGAGGTACAACAGCAAATTATCGATAAAGAGGCTAAGTTTTATGTTATTGATGCCGGTAAGATAGCCGAAGAAGCCGGTATGGGCAGCCGCATTAACGTTGTTATGCAAACTGCCTTCTTTAAAATATCGGGTATCCTTCCTGAGGCCGAAGCCGTTGAATTAATTAAAAAAACCATTGTAGATACCTACAGCCGTAAAGGTGAAGAGGTGGTTAAAAAGAATATTAGTACCATCGATAAAGCCCTTGCTGGCGTGCACCAAGTAAATTATCCTAAACAAACACAAGGTAATTTGCACATGGTTAAGCTTATTCCTGATAGCGCACCTGCCTTTATTAAAGAGGTTACCGGCGAAATTATGCTTGGTCGCGGCGATAAAATTCCTGTAAGCAAAGTACCGGTCGATGGTATTTATCCGGTAGAAACCACTAAGTACGATAAACGTAACATTGCCGATAAAATTCCTGTTTGGCACGAAGATTTATGTATTGCCTGTGGCCAGTGTAGCTTGGTTTGTCCGCATGCCGTTATCCGTATGAAGGCTTACGATAAAGACCAGTTAGCTAAAGCTCCTAAAACCTTTAAACACAAAGATATGACCGTTGGTCCGCTTAAAGGCCATACCTTTACTGTGCAGGTAGCTCCCGAAGATTGTACCGCTTGTGGCGCTTGTTTATTTACTTGTTTACCAACTAAAGCCGCTAAGGGTGAACCGGTAGCTTTAACTTGGGGCGACCAAGTAGCTTTACGTGAAGATGAAAAGGAAAATTTTGAGTTCTTTTTAACTATCCCTGAAACCGACCGTAGCTTAGTACCCGATACTACTCCGCTTGGTGTATCGATTAGGCAACCATTATTTGAGTTTGCCGGCGCTTGTGAAGGCTGTGGTGAAACACCTTACATTAAGGCACTATCTCAACTTTTTGGCGACCGCATGTTAATTGGTAACGCCACTGGTTGTAGCAGCATTTATGGCGGTAATTTACCAACTCATCCTTATTGCACACGCGAAGGAGGGCAAGGTCCGGCTTGGGGTAACAGTCTTTTTGAGGATACCGCCGAGTATGCTATGGGTATGCGCCTAACGGCCGATGGTATGATGACTCATGCTAAGGGGTTATTAACTAAGGTTAAACTAGATGCCGCTTTAGTAAGCGAGCTTACTAACAATCCACAAAGCAACGAAGCCGAAATTGAAAAGCAACGTGCTAATGTGGCTAAGTTAAAGGCCGCTTTAAAGAGTGATAGCAGCGATGATGCTAAAAACTTAGTAAGTGTGGCCGATTACTTAATTGTTAAAAGCGTATGGGCCTTTGGTGGCGACGGCTGGGCTTACGATATTGGTTACGGTGGCCTAGACCATGTATTAGCTAGCGGTAAAAACATTAACATGTTGGTTATGGATACCGAAGTTTACAGTAACACCGGCGGTCAAAGTAGTAAAGCTACTCCTAAGGGAGCTATTGCTAAGTTTGCTGCCAGCGGTAAAGGCATTGTTAAAAAGCCATTAGGTTTAATGCAAGCTATGTATGGTTATGTTTACGTAGCCCACATTAGCTTAGGTGCCAGCTATACACAAGCAATTAAAGCTATTAAAGAAGCCGAAGCTTACAACGGCCCAAGCTTAATTATTGCTTATAGCCACTGTGTTGCCCACGGTATTAATATGATGCGTGGTATGGAGCAAGGTAAAAACATTGTAACCAGTGGTATTTGGCCGCTTTATCGTTACAACCCTACCTTAAAAGAGCAAGGTAAAAATCCTTTTGTGCTTGATGCCCCTTATGCTCCTAAAGAAGACGGCAAATTTGCTACCAAAGTTGAAGACTTTATGTACAAAGAAACTCGCTTTAAGAGTTTACAGGCCCAAGATCCTGAACGCGCTAAGCTATTACTAGCCCAGTTCGAGCAAGACGTTGTGCGCCAGTACAAAGAGCTTAAATACTTAGCCGATAGGCCTTTTTAAGCCGTTCGTGGCATTTTAAGGAGGTGTTGCCAACTTGGTAATGCCTCTGGTTATCGCTATGCCAGCTAATGCCGGCATAGCAATATAATAGTAAAAACCCTTTTTACGAAGGGTTTTTATTTATAACTATCGCTTATATTTGCAGTTGACAACTCGTTAAAAGTAATATAAATTGTACTAGGTGAGGAAGTAAATGAAACGCTTAATTTTAATAGCTTTATTGGCCGTAACCAGCTGTGCTACTACCAGTCTTAATCCTTATATAGGCACTTTAAGTTATGATATAATTGAAACCGAAGCCGGCGTAATGATAGACAGCGATTTACTCATATTCGCTAATAACAACCATACCATTCTCTTTAGTCGCCGGGTAGCAGCCGCTAACCCTAATCAAGTGTTGTTTTACTTTTTTTACCTTTGGAGTAATGTCGATTTTGTGCCGCACACACTTAATCTTCATTTTGACGATGAAATTGTAATTATTCAGCTAGACGAAGTTCACCTGCGTAATACGCGCGGTGTGGCAGCTTATTCCATACCTATTAACCTTAGCCAACTGCAAAGACTAACCAGCCTTTTTAATGACCCTATTAGTACCTTAACTTTAGCGATGGAAGGCCGCGAATTTAACCGCCGTACCCATGCTTATACTAACCGCATTTATAGCGAACGTATTGTTATTACTAATGCCGATACTATCGAGCTTATTAGATTAAACTTTTTTAATAATATAAGTTTAGGTGTGCCTAGCGGCGGAATGTCTGGCCTTTAAAAGGCATTTTTTTTCAAATTAATTTACTGTAAAAATAATTTATAGCAAACTACATGAAAAAAACGAAAAAAAGTTAAAAAAAATGCTAAAAGCACTTGTCAAGATAAAAAAAATTTTGTAGACTAGCTAAAGTTTAAATGGAATGCTTGCTTAAAGCCAGAGTTTAGGTAAGCCGCTGCCAAAACATTAATATTAAAATAACCAAAGTAACGAACCGCCTTTATTAAGTAAAGCGTAGGCGTGGGTTTTTAACGTTAAAAGCACAAGGCTACTTTTTAAGTATACTATCCATTTAATAATTTTTTAATAATAAAACGCATTGAGAAGGAGAAAACTCAAATGGCCAAGGAAAAGTTTGAGCGCACCAAGCCTCACGTAAACGTTGGTACTATCGGGCACGTTGACCATGGTAAAACCACTTTAACTGCCGCTATATCGGCTCGTGCCGCTACTGTAAATGGTGGTGGTAAAGTTATGAAGTATGACGATATTGACAACGCTCCAGAAGAGAAGGCTCGTGGTATTACTATTAATACCCGCCACGTAGAGTACGAAACTGCCAATAGGCACTATGCTCACGTAGACTGTCCGGGTCACGCCGACTATATTAAAAATATGATTACCGGTGCTGCACAAATGGATGGTGCTATTTTGCTTGTTGCTGGCGATAGCGGTGCTGAGCCGCAAACTCGTGAACACATTTTGCTTGCTCGCCAAGTTGGTGTGCCTAAAATGGTTGTCTTTTTAAATAAAATGGACATTGCCGATGCCGAGCTGGTAGAAATGGTTGAAGAAGAAGTGCGCGATCTTTTGGATGCGTATGGTTTTCCCGGCCGTGATACTCCGATTATTCGTGGTTCGGCTTTTGGTGCTTTAAGTAATCCTAGTGACGCTGAGGCGAATAAATGCATTGATGAGCTTTTGAGTACTATGGATACTTATTTTCCGTTGCCGGAGCGCGATTTGGATAAGCCTTTCCTTATGCCAATTGAGGATGTTTTCTCGATTTCGGGTCGTGGTACTGTGGTTACCGGCCGTATTGAGCAAGGCAGAATTAAAGTAGGTGAAGAAGTTGAAATTGTTGGTGTGCGCGATACTCAAAAAACTACTGTAACCGGTGTTGAAATGTTTCAGAAGGTTTTAGATGAAGGCCAAGCCGGTGATAACGTTGGATTGCTCCTTCGTGGTATTGATAAAGATGCCGTTGAGCGTGGACAAGTTTTGGCTAAAACCGGCTCGATTAAGCCGCATAAAAAGTTTAAGGCCACGATTTATGCTTTGTCTAAAGAGGAAGGCGGTAGGCAAAACCCATTCTTTAGTGGTTACCGCCCGCAATTTTACTTTAGGACCACCGACATCACCGGTACTCTAACTTTACCTGAAGGTAAAGAGATGGTAATGCCCGGCGATAATACCGAAATTACGGTGGAGTTAATTCACCCTATCGCTATGACTAAAGGGCTGCGTTTGTCTATTCGTGAAGGCGGTCGCACGGTAGCTTCTGGTCAGGTTATCGAAATTATCGAATAAATGTAAATTTACTAAAATCCTTTCTTGGCTTTTTACAAGCTAAGAGGGGGTGGTTTGTAAATTTAAAATGAGGAAATAATGGCAAAATCGATGATAAGGGTAAAGCTTAGGGGCTTTGATGCAACTTTGGTTGATAAAAGTGCGCGGTCTATTGTAAGTGCCGTGCAAAAACTTGGTACTAAAGTTGCCGGTCCTGTGGCGTTACCTACTCGTATAAATAAGTTTACGGTGCTTCGTTCGCCGTTTGTTAATAAAAAATCGCGTGAGCAATTTGAAATGCGTACGCATAAAAGATTGATTGATATTATTGAGCCTACATCAGATGTGATGGATGCCCTAATGAAGCAAGAGCTTCCTGCCGGCGTAGATGTGGTGATTGAGCAACGAAAGGCTTAAGTTTGATAATTTAAATAATCGAAGTCCGGGGTGAATAATAAAATGGTTGGACTGATCGGAAGAAAGATTGGAATGACGCAAGTCTTTGATGATAGCGGTATTCTGGTGCCTGTAACAGTAATTAGCATTGCTAAAAATATAGCTATTGCATGCAAAACTGAAGAGAAAGATGGATATAAGGCGGTAGTGCTTGGTAGCGTTGATATGAAAGCTAAGCAAGTTAGTAAGCCTTATTTGGGGCAGTTTAAAGATGTTGCTCCTAAAAAGGCGTTAGTTGAGTTTCGTGATTTTGACAAAGAGTACAAAGTGGGCGACGAATTTGGGGTCGAACTTTTTGAAAGTGTGCGCTTTGTGGATATAATTGGCACGAGCAAAGGTAAGGGTTTTGCTGGGGTTATGAAGCGGCATAACTTCCACGGCGGCCGCAAGACGCATGGCTCTGATTTTCATCGTGAGCCGGGCTCTACAGGTCAAAACACTATGCCGGGTAATACTAAAAAGGGTAGAAAAATGCCGGGCCGTATGGGTAACGAAAGAGTAACCGTACAAAGTTTGCGTGTGGTAAAGGTTGATGCCGAAAATGGTGTAGTATTAGTAAAGGGGGCTATTCCCGGTGCTAACAACAACTTCGTACTAGTGCGTAAGGCCAAAAAGAAGGGATAGAGTAAAACTATGCAAAAGAAAATCTATGGAATAGACGGTAAAGAAAAAGGCACTATCGATTTAAGTGATAATGTTTTTGCCCGTGAAGTTAGTACCGGCTCTATCTATCATGCTATTCGTAACGAATTGGCAAATAGGCGTGTAGGCACGGCTAAGACAAAAACTCGCAGCGAAGTTAATACCAACAAGCAAAAACCTTACAGGCAAAAAGGTACGGGGCGAGCTCGTGCCGGTAGGCGAAACAGCCCAGTTTGGGTAGGTGGCGGTACCGCATTTGGGCCACAGCCACGTAGTTATGCTTATAGCTTGCCGCGTAAAATTAAAAGACTGGCTATTAAAAGTATTTTAGCTTTAAAGGCTAGTAATAAAGATGAGACCGCTTTAAGGGTTGTTGAAGATTTTACTATAGAAAGTGGCAAAACTAAAGATTTAGTAGCTATTTTAAA
>WRBN01000038.1 GCA_009784515.1 Spirochaetaceae bacterium
GTATTTAGTTACGTTAGAAGAGATTTTTTAACGGCAGAGGAAAGTCGTGATGAGTTCAATAACCACCACAGGCTTGGTAATAATCCGCCCACTACGACTACCAGTCTTGAAGATGAACATTTCGACGGCCGTTACCACTATACTATAATTGAAGGTATAGTGGAAAGTGTAAGGCACTTTATTTTAGCCGATGGCAGAGGGCAGTTTTTATACAATTCCAGTAATAGGTTGGTTTACCCGGTAGATGCTAATAATAACCCTTTAGCTAATACCATTAGCTGGCGTGGTATTAGAATTAGTGGCAGAAGGAGAGGTTAAATTTTAATTAACAACCTGTACCTTAAAGGTACAGGTTGTTATTGCCCCATAAAGCCATCTAATCGAATATTAGAACGAAAGCCAATAATATTTTGTTCTGTCAACACTATTCTTCCCCCCACTCCAATAGCCATTAAATAAGCATTGTTACTTACATCAAGGCTTGTTACTCCAGTTCCTATTATATTAATAGAAATTAATTCAGAATTATTATTTATATCAATATGAATTAATCTAGAATTACTACTCACATCAAGATGAGCTAAATTTATATTATGGCTTACATCAAGGCTGCTTAAACTATTCCAGTTTACACTAAGACTAGTTAAATTAGAAAGAGTGCTTATATCAAGATAAGCCAGATAATTCCAACCCAGCACAATATGTGTTAGATTAGGATTATAACCAAAATGAATACTGGTAAGTGAGTTACGAAGTGCCCCAATTGAAACTAAATTACTATTATTACTTACATCTATAGTTTCTAAATTATTAGAACTTACACCAATAATTTTTAAATTTATATTTTTATTTACGCATAAATTTGCTAATCGATTTCCGCCCATATTTATATTTATTAAATTAACATTGCCGCTTATATCTATATAATCTACAAGATTATTCTCTATTGACAGATTAGTTAGATTAGTTAGATTAGTTAAATTAGTCAGACTAGTTAATCTATTAAATCCTAAATTAAGGTGAGTTAATCCTATTAAGTATTCAATTCCAGTAGCATCGCCAATACCTCGACTTATAGCATTAAAAATTTCCACTCTAGCTAGTCTATCACTCAACGCCTGCCCAGTAAGGCTAGCGTCCCTTCCTAATACCTCCGCCACCACTCTTCTCAAATTCTCATCTGGGAACAAACTGGTCAGCGTAGCGTTAGCCGGCACCGGCAAGCCTTGCCCCTGTGCATTTATGGCTATTAGTAATAAAGCTATAGTTAATATTTTTTTCATAGTTTTAGTTTAGCATAGCTTGCGGTTAAAGTAAAGTTAAAATTTAAAAGTTTGGCCTGTGGGTATAACTTTGTGGTAAATATTTGGTAATTATAAATTGGTAGCTACTAGAGGGCGGCTTACCGCCCGTGTTAGACCTTTACTAATTAATAAAAGATAACCTTTAAGGTTATTTGACTATAACAAAATTTTAGCGTATAATGAGTAAAAATGAGTGAAATAAACTTTAAAGTAGGACAAAAAATAGTTTACCCCATGCAAGGCGTAGGCTTAGTTAAAGCTATCGAAGAACGGCTCTTTAAAGGCAAGCTAATGCCTTATTACAACATCTATTTAGAGTCGCTGGATATGACCAACCTTATACCCATAGATAAAGCCGCCGAGTTAGGTATTAGACCTATAGTGCCGGTTGAGGAAGCCGAAAAAGCCCTTAAAATTATCTCGGAAGATTTTGAGCCCTTAAGCGGCGATTGGAAGGCGCGTTACCAAGTAAACCACGATTTACTAAAGCAAGGTAATGTAATAGATATTGCCACTGTGGTTCGCGCTTTGTATCATCGCTCTAAAATTAAAGAGCTGCCTATCCTAGAGCGTAAGCTTTATGACGATGCCCTAAAACTGTTAATAGACGAAATTTCTTACAGTTTAGGTAAAAAGAAAAGCGAAGTAGAAGAAATAATTTTTAGTAAGCTGGAGCCCGCCGAAATTTTGCTTAACGATGATTGGCAAAATGAAGACGACTTTGATGACGAAGAGTAATTAAAAAATGCAGCGAATTGGGCTTGGTAACGATACGCACCGCCTAATAAAGGGGCGGCCTTTAATTATTGGCGGCATACATATCCCCTTTAAAAAAGGCAGCCTTGCTCATAGCGATGGCGATGTTTTATTGCATGCCTTAATAGATGCCTTGTTAGGAGCCTTAGCTTTAGGTGATATTGGCGAATTATTTCCCAATACCGACAGTAACCTTAAAGATATAAGCAGCGTAAATTTATTAAATAAAGTCCTTAGCTTGCCCGCTTTAAAAAATAGCGTTATTAATAATGTTGATTGTATCATCGAGCTCCAAGAACCAAAGCTTAGCCCTTACAAAGAAGCTATTAAAAAAAATTTGGCCGCTTTACTTAATTTACCTTTAACGGCAGTATCGGTTAAAGCCAAAACCGGCGAAAAATTAGATGCCGTAGGCAAAGGTAAAGCCATAAAAGCCTTAGTGGCCGTACAGGTGGTTTTATTGTATGAAAAATAATCCTAAGGTAAAACGTGCCCGCAATAAAAACCATTTATTATTTTACACCCCGCTCCGCAATGCTGTAGGATACTTTACGCCGCTGTTGGCCTTTATCCTTACCTTACCGGCCGTTATGGAGCAAGTTACCTTTGAAGAACTATTTATTTTTACCTTTGCCTTTTTTTTAGTAGCTTCGTTTTGTTTAACGGCTGTTATTCGGCCGCGTTTACGCCTGAGTAACTCGCATATTTTAATTTATCATTTAAAACGCGGACAAGTTACCAATATCTTTTTAAACAATATTAAATACCTTGCCATAAAAAAACAACGATTAATTATTGTAACTAAAAACGAATTAAATATAACTTTACCGGTTATCAGCAAAAAAAATAAAAAAATATTAGAAGAGCAGCTAACTAAAGCCAATATAGAAATATTAAATTTAAATAGAATAACTGATAATTAAGAATTAAGAAGTAAAAATTAAGGATTGAAAAATAAAATTTTTTACTTCTTAATTTTTATTTCTTAATTTTTAAGTTTTTTTTCAAAAACTATTGACATAACCGCATAAAAAAACTATGGTCATTATTAAAAAGTAAGCCCTAAAAAACAAAGATTCTTTGGTAATAAAGCTTGCTCTTTTATTAACTTAAAAGCTAGCCGCTAAAGCTGCTAATTTTATGATGTTTTTAACAGGAGAAGATACGGCATTGAAAGGAAGCGTTATTACTATTCAAAATGTCAGTAAGCATTTTGATGATTTTACGGCATTAGATAATGTTTCGCTCGAAATTAAAGCGGGCGAGTTTTTTTCTTTATTAGGCCCCTCCGGCTGCGGTAAAACTACGTTACTGCGCATGATTGGCGGTTTTGATAGCCCCACCAGCGGCG
Organism: Spirochaetaceae bacterium; assembly: GCA_009784515.1. Classification (NCBI taxonomy): domain Bacteria; kingdom Pseudomonadati; phylum Spirochaetota; class Spirochaetia; order Spirochaetales; family Spirochaetaceae; species Spirochaetaceae bacterium. The sequence continues at coordinate 3,412 of WRBN01000038.1, forward strand.
CTATCTACCTTGATGGTAAAAATTTAATAAGCCTGCCCGCCAATAAACGGCCCATTAACACCGTTTTTCAAAATTATGCTCTTTTTCCTCACCTTTCGGTGTACGAAAATATCGCCTTTCCGCTGCGTATGCGTAAAGAGAGCAACCAAATTATTAAAAGCAAAGTTGGCAAATACCTCGAGATGGTGCAGCTAACCGGCAAAGAAAATAGCAAGCCTAGCCAGTTATCGGGCGGGCAAAAGCAGCGTGTTTCCATTGCCCGGGCCTTAATCAGTGAACCTTCGGTGCTATTGCTTGATGAACCGCTTAGCGCCCTTGATGCCAAGCTGCGCCATAAAATGCTTATCGACCTTGATACTTTGCACGACCAAATTGGCATTACTTTTATTTTTGTAACCCACGACCAATCGGAGGCGTTGTCGGTCTCCGACCGCGTAGCGGTAATGAATCAGGGTGTGGTGCAGCAAATAGCCCCGCCGATGGAAATTTACGAACGGCCGGCCAACAGTTTTGTAGCCAGCTTTATCGGCGAAACCAATATTTTTAATTGCCGGGTTACCGCAGTAAACGATTTAATGGTTACCACACAGCACGAAGCGCTCGGCGAAATTAAAGTAACGGCTTACGCCGACGAACTGCCTAAGGTAGGTGATACCGTTAATATTAGCGTGCGTCCCGAAAAAATTAGGGCCGAACTATCTAACCCCAGCGGCAAAAAAGATATTAGTAAATATAATATTTTTCATGGCAAAGTACAAGACTTTATTTACACCGGCAGCGAAAGCCGCTGTTACATTAAACCCGATAAAGGCGATAAAATTATTAAAGTACTTAAGCCGCACTTACACTACCAAGAAGACGACGAACCGGAGGTAAGCTGGAGCGATGAGGTATATTTTTGGTGGCAAGCCAACGATGGTTATATAGTTGATATTACGGAGAAAGGTAATGCGTAAAAAATACGGCCTGTTATATAGCTCGCCCATTTTAATTTTTATGTCGCTCTTTTTTGTGGTACCGCTGCTCATTATTTTTTTATACAGCTTTCGTACCAATATGGTAGGCTCACCCACCAGCTATGGGCTAGATGCCTACCGTACCCTCTTTAGCCGCGACTTTATCTTAACCACCCTTAATACTTTGCGTATAAGTATTATTGCGGTAGCTATCGCTCTTTTTATTGCCTTGCCTTGCGCTTACTTTATGGTACGCAGCAGTAAAAAAACTTTACTGCTCTTTATCATTATTATCCCCTTTTGGACTAACTTTATTGTGCGCGTTTTTGCATGGCGGGCCATATTAGAGAGTAATGGCTTTATTAATATGCTTTTAGAGCGTTTAGGATTAATCAGCGAGCCTATTATCTTTTTATACAACCCGGTTGCTTTAATGGTAGTACTAGCCTATACTTATTTACCTTTAATGATATTGCCGCTTTACAGCACCATCGATAAATTTGATTTTTCGCTGCTGGAAGCCGCACGCGATTTAGGGTGCAGCCACAAAGCCGCCCTGCGTAAAATTATGATACCTAACATTATGCCCGGTATTTATGCCGCCATCTTATTTGCTTTTATGCCTATTTTTGGCAACTATATTGTGCCGGAGATGATTGGCGGCGGCCGCGAAGGCACCTTTATGTTAGGCCAGCGCGTGGCCAATGCCTTTTTCCGTGACCGTAACTGGGCGATACCATCGGCCTTTACCACCCTACTCTCCGGCGCAATGATGCTGGGAATTATCGCTTACAAACTTTGGCCGCATTTAACTAAAAAAGTAAAGGGGGTAACCAATGGCCGCAACACTTAGCACACCACGCGCTAAATTTTCGCGCATTATTTTTATTTTAACCGCTATCTTTTTACTGTTGCCTTTAGTTATTTTAGTAGCCACCAGCTTTAACGATGGCCGTAATAGCTGGACTTTTTTTAGCCTGCGCTGGTACCGTATTTTATTTACCAGCCGCCCCTTTTTGTGGGAGGCCTTTTTTAATAGTATTATTGTGGCCCTTATCTCGGCGGCTATTGCCACCATTATCGGCACAGCGGCAGCTATTGCCATTAATTGGTATAAATTTAAATTAAAAACTTATGTGCAGTCTGTAAACTTAATTGCTTTAGTTATGCCCGATATTGTCATCGGTTTAAGCCTTGCCATTTTATTTAGCTCGATGAGTTTAAATTTGGGGCTTTTTAACATTATTTTGGCGCACATTAGTTTTTGTATCCCCTTTGTAACCCTAATTGTGCTGGCGCGACTGGCCGAGTTTGATGTTAATTTATTAGAAGCCGCCGATGATTTGGGGGCTAACGAATGGCAAACTTTAAGCCGCGTTATTTTACCAATGATGGTGCCGGCGATTATTGCCAGTTTTATTACCGCCGTAACCTTAAGCCTTGAAGATTTTGTCGTAACCAGTTTTGTAGGGGCCGTTGGCAGTACCACTTTACCGGTGGCTATTAACAATGCTATTCGGCGCGACCCCGATGCCAACGTGGTTTATGCCCTATCGGTTATTATGATTGGCGGCACTATCTTATTGGCCTTTTGCAGTAAACGTTTTTTAAAACAATTAGTACAAAGGTGATTAACTGAAAGTTGAGAGTTGAAAACTGAAAATTATTTGCCATTGCGAGCCGCTTCTGCGCGGCACGGCAATCTAATAAAATTGAAGAGGGAGTAAGTTGATGAACGAAGTTATGCAATCAAAATATTTAACTGTAGAAGATTATTACAATTTACCCTACAAGGAAACTGCACGCAGCGAGCTAGAGCAAGGGTTGCTGCTTATGTCGCCCTCACCCAGCGGGAAACATCAACAAATATATTTTGGACTTGGCCGGCAGCTTCAGAATTATTTTGATAATAAAAGTTGTGTTGTTTTACCCGATTACGATGTACAGCTTTTTGAAGACGAAGATACTATTTATCAGCCCGATTTACTGGTACTATGCGATTTAAGCAAATATACCGACCAACGGATAATTGGCGCCCCCGATTTTATTATCGAGGTAGCTTCACCCGGTAGCGAAAAGAATGATTTAGGCAAAAAACGCCTTAATTACGAACGGGCCGGCGTAAAAGAGTATTGGGTAGTGCGTAATCCTTATTTAGTACACGTTTATTTACTCAATGATGGTAAATACACCGAAACCGTTTACCGTAACGAACAAATTATTAAAACCACCGTATTTGCCGATTTAGCAATCGATTTTATACCGCTACAAAATTTACGTTTTATTTAAAATTAAACTATATTTTATCGATAGGATTAAAAAATGAAAAAATTATTTATTTTATTTTTGGTAGCCTTTTTAGTCAGCTGCGGCGGCGGAGAAAGGCTTAACCTTTACAACTGGAGCTATTACATTCCCTTTGAAACTCTAGCCCAGTTTGAGCGTGAATATGGGGTGCGTATTAACCTTGATACGTACGACAGTAACGAAATGATGTACGCCCGCATAGCCGCCGGCAATGCCGGATTTGATATTGTCGTGCCTTCGGCCGATTTTACCGGTATTATGATAAGGCAAAATATGTTACAGCCTATTAATCACGAATGGCTGCCCAACTTTAACGGGATTAGCCCAAGCGTTATCGCCCAAATGCAAAGTTTCGACCCCGGCAACCGTTTTGCCGTGCCCTACTTTCAGGGAGCTACCGGCATTCACGTTAATACCAACTTTGTGCCCAACTTTGAAGAAAGCTGGTCTATCTTTAACCGCAGCGACCTGCGTAACCGTATGACTATGCTTAACGACCCGCGCGAAACGTTAGGAGCAGCTTTATTAAGTTTGGGCCTCAACGTAAATACCACCATTCCCAGCGAAATTACCGCTGCCCGCGATGTTGTTATGGGCTGGCGGCAAAACCTGCTAAAATTTGACAGCGAAACCTTTGGCAAAGATTTTGCCAGCCGCAGCACTTGGGTGGCGCACGGTTACGCCGAAGTGGTAATGAAAGAAATTGAAGGCGAAACCGGCATTGCCCACACCTTTTTTATCCCGCAAGAGGGTTCGGTGTTGTATCTGGATAGTTTGGTTATTTTACGGCAGTCGCAGCGTGCCGAACTAGCCCATCAATTTATGAACTTTTTACTAAGGCCCGATGTGCACGCTTTTATTGCCGATTACTTTTTTTACCCCGCTATTATCCCAGCCGCCAATAACTTGCGCACCACCGTGCCGCCTTACACCATAGAAGAAGCTTTGGCCAAAGGTAGCCAGCTTAAATTAGATGTTGGCGAGGCTATTACTTTGTACAATGAAGCATGGAACCAAATATTGGCCAATTAAAATACAAATTAATCTCCCTTTGCTGACACTAAGCTTGCAAATTGTATGGTAGTGGAAAAACCACCCTCTTTTTTGGGGGTGGTTTTAATTTTATCTTCAACCTAACCAAAAACCCTTATTTAATTAACATACAGTCGCCGTAGCTAAAAAATTTATATTGCTGCTCAATCGCTTCGCGGTAACCTTGCATAATTAAATCTTTCCCGGTAAAACATTGCACTAAGGCCAATAAAGTGCTTTCGGGGGTGTGAAAGTTGGTGAATAAAGCTTTAACTATTTTAAATTTATAATCGCCATAAATAAAAATATTGGTACTTTGGTTTCCGGCCTCTACGAAACCTTCGGGATTAGCAGCGCTTTCCAGCAGCCTTAAGCTGGTGGTACCAACGGCCACAATCGGCCGGCCTTCTTTAATGGCTTTATTGATGGCGGCGGCAGCTTCAGGACTAATTTCGTAATTTTCGCTGTGCATTTTATGATTGGTAATATTTTCTTCGCGGATAGGAGCAAACGTACCCAGCCCCACGTGTAAAGTTACAAAGGCTTGCTCAAAACCGTTAGCGGTAAGTTGGGTTAATATTTCGGGAGTAAAATGCAGACCGGCGGTGGGAGCAGCGGCGCTGCCCAACTTATCGGCATAAACAGTTTGATACCGCTCTGCATCACTTTTACTATCTTGCCGCTTAATATAAGGCGGCAGTGGTATATGTCCATAATTTTCTAAATAGTCATCTGTTAAATTATCAAATTGCACCAGCTTTAAGCCGGCGTCTTCTTCGGCAATGATTTGCCCCGTAACACCGCCTTCAAAGGTGTAGCTTTGACCAAGCTTTTGCCGGTTAGCTTTACTTACTAAACATAACCAACTATTATTCAATCTTTTTTGCAATAACAAAAATTCTATTTGTGCACCGTTAGCGCTTTGGCCAAAAAGGCGACCCTTGCGTACTTTACTATTATTAAATACTAATAAAGATTTAGCGGGCAAACAAGTTACTAAATTATTAAAATGATTATGTTGTAACAGTTTATTAGCACGGTCCACCACCAGCATACGGTCATCACCACGTTTATCACTGGGTTGATTGGCTATAAGATGTGCCGGCAGGTCAAAAAAAAGTTCACTTTTATTCATAGTTTACTATAGCATAAATAAAGATTTAGTGAAACCATCATTTAAATAATTTTTAATTTTTAATTTTCAATTTTCAATTTTCAATCTTTAATAAATATGTTATGCTGCCTTATGCGTATTTTATTTTTGGGCGAAATTATTAGTAAAAGCGGCTTAGAGGTTGTTAAAAAATTATTGCCAGATTTAAAAAGTGAATATAACATAAATTTAACCTTAGCGGCAGCTAATGCCGTAAGTTACGGTTATGGTCTTACCAAAAACCACGCCTTGTACTTGCGTAAGCTGGGCATAAATATTTTACTGGGGAACGAGGCCATTTTTTATCGCCAAGAGCTAGAGCTTAGCACTTTAGGTTTTGTGTTGCGGCCGGCCAATTTGCCGGCTAAAGCTACCGGGCGCGGTTATTTAATCCATAATGTAGATGGAGTAAAGATAGGCGTCATTAATATGCTGGGTATGGTTGGTTACAACCGTACGCATGCCAATAATCCCTTTCCTTATGCTAATGATTTAATTACCAATAAATTAAAAGAAAATAATTTTAATATATTAATTTTTCATAGCTTAGCCACCGCCGAAAAACAAACTATGGGGCACCTGCTGGCCGGCAGCGCCGCCGCCGTTATTGGTTACGGCACGCGCGCTCTTAGCGCCGATGGCGGTTTAATTGATAGTACGGCTTATATTAGCGATTGCGGCCGCATTGGCAGCCGGCATTCGGCGGCGGGGTTTGATGCCGAACTTAGCGCCGAAAAATTTATTACAGCCCGCCCGCTGCGCAATAAAGAGGCCACTTTGCAACCCGAGCTTAACGCTGTAGTGCTGGAGGTAAATGCCGAAGGCAAAGCCACCGGCCTAACCACAATTAGACGGGCGCTGGAGTAATTATTCATCGCCTTTATTTTGCTGGGTTTGCTGCCATTTAGCTAAGTTCTCCTGTTGTTCGCGCTTTTTACGGCGGCGCTCGGCTTTGCCTTTGTTTAAAAGCTCTTCGTCGTATTCTTTTATCACCGTAACGGCATCATACTTTAGATAAACAATAAGTTCGTATTTATCGTTTAAATTATTATAAGCCAGCACATCGGCTCTTTCGTTGCTAACATATTCCTTTGTGTAGTAGTCGCTGGCTTTATCGCCGCTGTAGCCTTCTTTAAGAACATTTTTGTCGCCTTTACCGTTAAGGCAGGTTTCTATTAATATACGTTTAGCCACCGCCGTCATCTTTAGGTTGGTAAGTATAACCGTTGTCATCTTATCGGAGTTAGTTGCGGCATCTTCCTGCTTTTCGGCCGCGCTTAAACGCTCGTTATGTTGCCGCTTGGCCTCTTTGGTTTGTTCTTTTTCTTGTTTACTTTGGTACTTTATTTTAAATAAGCCTTTATTAACCAACGTAAAAGTAAAAATATTTAAAAACATTATTATGCCTACAAAAATATCCAGATTAGCTGTTCCATCAAACCAGCGGCGTACCATAACAGCAAGCATAACCATAAGAAAGGCTACAAAATAAGAAAATTTAGTGGCTTTTTTATGAGATAATACAAAAGGCAGCCAATAATAGCCGCCTTCGGCGCCAAACAAACTTAACCAAACGATAACGGCGGCCGTTGTAGCCCACAAATTTTTAAGGTAAAAGCCGGTTATCATCAGCGGTACCGCAAAAAAGACCCAGCCGCCGGGTTGCAGAACCGGCTGGGGAAAATCAAACGTATGATTGATGGTAAGTGAAAAAGTTATAAAAAGAGAGATAGCAAAGAGAACCAGCCTAATATCTCTTTTTTGTATTTTTAGTTTTTGCCGGTAAGCAGTCGTTAAAATGTCTTTATCTTCTAAAATAAAAAGATAGCCGCTAAGATAGGTGACTACCACTATAACTATAGTATTTACATTTATATCTAAAAGAATATTCTTAACTATAATACTAACTAAAATTAAAGTAAAAGCGATATGGTACCGCTTTAAGGCTTTGTCTCTAAGGGCTAACACAAAAGGCAGCCAAAACAGACCACCATTAGGCCCAAAAGCAAAAACCCAGCCGATAGCAATGGCGGTAACCAACCATAACTTATTAAAATAAAGGCTAGCTATAAAAACCGGCACTAACACCATTTGCCAATCGGCGCCTAAATAAATAATACAAGCTGTAAAAAAAGTTATTATCAGCAATAAAATTAAGTAAATGGCTAATTTATAGTTCATAACCATATTTTACTACAAATAGTTAAATATTGAAAGTAAAAAAGGATAATTTTTTATTAATTTCTTGGTAAATTAGGAGTTTGCAGCATCCAGCCATCACCTTTACCCGCATTAAAGCGCGGTTCGCGGCTTAACTCTTCGGCGCCTAATACCCCGGCAGTTAATAAAGCCAGCACTAAAACAGCTATTAATTTTTTCATAAACAATCCTTCCTTATTTGTTTTTAATTTTTTTATTGTAACACAGTTGTTTTATTAAAGCAAGTGATATTGGGTACAATTTTAAAAATTAGGTGCTTTTTAAGGCCGATATTAGGTTTTTAACAATTTTCTTAATAATTTAACCATAATCTTAAGTATTAAACGGTTTTTATGATTAATTAATTTTTTATTTTTAACGAAAAATGAAGTAAGGTATTTTTAATTTTAAAGAGAAGGAGAAATTTTTTTTATGGAAGAGAAAAAAAGATTTAATTACAAGGTGGTAGCTCAGCCCGTTAAAATAGAGCAGCCGCAATTAGACATTAAAACTAAAATTGTAGCCGAAAACGAGGATATGGTTACCGTACAGTTTACCATTAACATTATTTACCACGATAATGCCGACGATTACATCTTAGATTACCACATCTACGACCTTAACTACGATGTACAATCTTTTAAGGCTACCGGTTTAAGCCGTCAAACCAGTTTTGATTTAACCTTTAAAGAAGGCGAACACGGCCTAGCTTTTAAAGCCATTTTTACCAACGGCATAGAGGTAGTTAAGGCCTTTAATTTAATTATTGCTCCTAATATAGGTGAGTAATAAGTCCTACACCTAGCTGCTCGTTAAAATAATAAAAATAAAGCCGTTCGTTAAAAAAGAGCGGCTGGCTACGGTAGCTGGTATAAGGGATAACGCTCAGCAAAATATCATCGCTATAATACAGCACAAATAAGTTGCTGGCGCTAACATCATCGTTCGGGCTAGCGGTAAAGGGTAAATTGTTAATATTATAATTGGCATTAAAACTAAAATCGGCCGTTAAAGTGCGGCCGCCGCTTAACCGTGCTACCAGCCGGTAATCGCCGCGCGGCAAGCTGGGTAAAGCATAAACCAGCCTGCCTGCCGCAAAACGGTTATCGCCCACAAAAATTAAGGGCCAATAAATAGTTTTGTGGTATAAGCGAACACTTTCTATCATATTAATAACATCGCGGCCGCTAAAAACGGCTTCTACGCTAATAAACTCGCTAATCCCATTTTCATCTTTAAGCACATTAACCTGAAACGAACTGGAGTTAAAACTAACATTTACCGGCTGGCTACAGCCATAAACTATTAGCCAACCTAAAAGCAGCAGTTTAGTAAGCACATTCATCTTCATTTAGGTTATAATAATCGGTATGCAAGCACTTTGTCTACACAATGCCACCATCTTTACCGGTATTACCACCATCGAGGAAGGCTCGCTTATCATTAAAGACGGCCTTATCGACGATGTGGTAAGCAGCGAACGTTTAAAAAGAAAAAAATTACCCAAAAATTGCCGGTTAATCGATTTAAATGGTCATTACATAGCGCCCGGTTTTATCGACACTCACATTCATGGCCTAGCTGGGTACGACACCGCCGGCGGCACGGTGGACGATTTTTTAGGCATAGCCCAACATTTAGTTAAATTTGGGGTAACCAGTTTTTGTCCCACGCTTTACCCGCAGCCCAAAGAGGCTATGCTTAAAGCCATCGACAGCGGCCAGCGAGCCATAGGCCGCGAGAGCGGCGGCGCACGTATTAACGGCTTAAACCTCGAAGGCCCGTTTATCAGTCCTCAGCGGTTAGGAGCGCAGCGGCCCGAAGCCATTTTAGAGGTAGATTTAGCTTTTATGCGCCAAATGTATAAAGCCGGCAAAGGCGCCATCAAAATAATGACTGTAGCCCCCGAGCTTAAAAATATGCGCGAACTGGCTTTATACTGCCTGCGTAAAGGCATTATTTTAGCCGCCGGCCACAGCGATGCTAGCTACGATAATATGCTAGAGGGCGTACAAGCCGGTATTTTTCATTGCACCCACCTTTTTAACGCTATGCGCAAATTACACCACCGCGACCCCGGCCTTGTCGGGGCTATCCTTATTCACGAAGACCTTAGCTGCGAAATTATCGCCGATGGTTTGCATGTACACCCCGCCCTTATAAAAATGTTGCTGCGTGATAAAGATTATAAAAAAGTTTTACTTATTACCGATGCTTTAGCTCCTACCGGCCTTGAAGCTAACCAAAAGCCTTTATTTGCCAATGGCGAAGAGGTTTACTTAGGCCCAGAGGGCCTATGGAGGCAAGTAAAAGACGATGTAATAGCCGGCAGTAATTTAACTATGGATAAAGCCGTCCGCAATATGGTGAGCTGGGGCTACCCTAAAGAGCAAGTACTGCGTATGGCCAGTACCGGCGCCGCTCATTTGTTAAAGCTAAATAACCAAATTGGTTATTTACTGCCCTCGCACCGGGCCGATATTGTAGTGCTAAATAAACAATTACAGGTTAAGCAAAATTATGTCGATGGTAAATTAGTATATAGTAATTAAAAGGAGAGTTTTATGGAAGAAGCAAATAAAGAAAATTTAACACCTGCTATTAAGGTAACCGCTATACCAGAACCGGAACTTAACGTACAAATGGATATTTTGCAAGAATTATCCGACGGCATAACCATTAAATTTACGGTAACTTTATCTTACGAAGAAATGGCCAAAGAGGTATTTATTTTAGATTGTTACAGGTTTACTTTAGATGGTTTTACTATAGCCAATCCCAAAGAAGAAAACACCTTTGTTAGGCTGTTTAAACCGGGCCATTATAAATTAACCTTTATGGCTATTTTTAATGGTGGTTTAAAAATAGATAAAGAATTTGTCTTAAACATTCCTCCGCCTAGCCTTAAACGCCAAGCTAGTTAATAAAAAGGTGCTCACGCACCTTTTAAAAATTTATATGCATCTTTTTCTACCTGCGGTTACCTAAAATACGTATCATAAAAAAGAGTAAGTTAATAAAATCTAGGTACAAAGTTAGCGCTCCCATAATGGCCAGCTTGCGGTAATCTATCTCGACACCCATCGTGCCCTGGCCGGCAGCCCTAGCCATATTTTTAATTTTTTGTACATCGTACGCGGTAAGTAAGGTAAAAACCACCACCCCAATGTAACTAACAATATAATAAATAAAAGGACTGCGCATAAAAAAGTTTATCACGCTAATAATGATAATAGCTAACAGGGCCGAAAAAGCTAAGCGACCAACACCGGTTAAATCTTTTTTGGTAAAAAACCCAAAAAGAGCCGCACTGCCAAAAAAGGCGCTGGCAGCCACAAAAGCCATGTAAACCACATGTAAACCATAAATTAAAGTGTAAAAACTTAAGGTAAAACCCATACTGGCGGCATAAAGCGTAAACATTAACATCGCCGCACCGGTGCTAAGCCTTTGAATAGCTCCCACTAAAAACATAACTAAACCAATTTGAATAACGGCAAACAAAATAAACCCTAAGCTGCTGCCGGCCATTAAGCTAAAAATTTGCATCATTAAGGCATTACCGGCGGGGGTAGCCACCAAATAAAAAGCCACCGCGGCCGTTACCGCTAGGCCAAAAAACATCCATAAAAAAGCCCCGCGAAAAATCGTATTAAAGACGGCAACCCCTTCGCCGTCATCAAAGGTAACATTACGATAGTCTCCATTATTATAGTTAGACATAACACATTCTCCTAATATTAAATTAATAATTAAGAAGTAAAAATTAAAGATTTTTTATCCTACATTCTTAATTTTTACTTCTTACTTTTAACAGTAAGTATAACTTAAAAATGCTTAAATGACTAGCTCTTTTTTGGTTTATTACAGCTTTTTTACTTGACGCATTTTGATATTTAGGCCATTATATAGGTAAATGCGAAAAATTACTTTGCCTGCGTTATTAATATTATTGCTGTACGCCTGCGCCACCGAGCCGCGTACTTTAAACGACATATCCTCTGACTTACCGGTAGAAAGGTATTTTAGATTGGCCCAAGAGGCCGCCGATAGAGGCCGCTTTAACTTGGCCATTTTGTACTACCAAAAAATTTATGAACTTTTTCCTACCGATGTCAGGCGCATTACCGCCGCCGAATACGGTGAGGCTCTTATCCATTTTAGGCTTGGCCGCTTTGATGAAGCCGAAGCTTTATTTAGGGCCATTATCGCCCGTTTTAATAACCCGGTTTTTGGGCCGCGTTTTGGCCCCAACGATAGATGGATTTTAGTGCTCTCCCAAGCCCGGCTGGCCGATATTGAAGCCCGCCGCTAATTTAAAATCTATTTAAGCTGCCGATAATTAAAATATGCCTAAAATTAAAGCCGGCTTATTATTAATTTTACTTATTAATCCCCTCTTTGCCATACAGCAAAGCGGTGAGGTGTTGTTGGGTGATTTTTGGTTCCCGCTCGATTTTTTCCCGCCCGGTACCTTTAATATTATTTACGAAAGCGGTTATGCTAACTTAACGGCCCAACAATTTAATGCCCTAAGCGGAACAAATCAGCAGCTGGCCATTGCCGCCGCTCATATTTTTGAAGAAGCCCGCTTTGTTTTTAGCGGTATTTTATTTGGTTTTACTTATAGTTACACACCCGGCGATATTCGCCGGCAAGTGGCCGAAGAATTTACTTTAACGCCGCGCCAAATTATCCCCATCGGCGACCCGGCCTTGCAAATTATCGAAACCAACCTTGATAATAACACTTTTTATATTCGTATTAGGTATCATAATCTTAACACTTTCTTTTTTGCCAACCGTAATAGCGTTGCTTTACAACGGGGGCAAGGACGTGGTTATGCCAATATTGCCGGCTTTACCGGTGATGAAGCGCGCCTAGCCGCTCTACAAGACAGCGCCCGCGCCGCTCTCGACGGCCATTTGCGCCGCCTGTTACCCACTCGGCCGCTTAGGGTAAGCGGCGAACTTTTTTTAAACGATGTACCGCGTTTAATGATAGAAAGCGGCCGTTATGTTGCCGTAAGCCGCGTAAGCTTTACGGTAAACGAAGTAACTCCGCACCGTATTCATTAGCAGTTGTATCAATTTTAAATAAGTTTTAACCGATAATTTGAGCAGGAGACTAGCTGTGAAAAAATTACCGATAAACGAATTAAAAACCGATGAAATATTAGATGGCGAAATTTATTTAACAGAATCTCATAGCTACCTTATCACTGGGTTTGCCTTGCCTTTTGAAAAAAATACCTTAGAGTTATTACAAAATTGGCAATTTAAAGAACTTTACACCGATGGCAGCGGCGCCGTTATCTCCAGCAAAGCCGGCAGTGTTAGCGGAGCCATTGGTATGTTAGAAAAAGAGGCCAACAACCGAGCCGCCGCCCAAGCTACCTACACCGAACTTTGCAAAAAAGCCGCCGTTATTTACGCCAGCTACATTAATAAAGGTGAGCTTTTAATGAATAATGTGGTAGATTTAATTAAAGAAATTGTTACCTTATTAAAAAAACACAAAGCCTTTATGTTGCGTTTTAACGATTTTGAAGGCCTTTGCAACAACTATTTTATTGCCCACGCCGTAGAAACTACCATTTTAAGTTTAGCACTGGGCGAGGCTTTAAAATTTAACAACCCCAAACTTAACGAATTAGGTTTAGCCGCCTTTTTGCACGAAATTGGTATTTTACGTTTACCGCGCGAAATTCAAAATTCTTTACAAACGAA
>WRBN01000039.1 GCA_009784515.1 Spirochaetaceae bacterium
CTTTGTAAACCCACTCTTCATCTGCCTCTCTTCTTTTCCACATTTTGGGCAAATCGGCCTCTTCTCTGCTTTTTCTTCCATTCCTTAGTTTATCATTTTAGCTATCTTTTGTCCATTCCTGTTTTAAAAAGTACCCTTGCACAACCTCCCCAAAAAATGCTATAGTAATTTATCAAATAACTTTAAACATTTTGTTAGTTTAGTTTTTATAAGCAAGAAGGAGCTGTGTTATGCATTTTACAAAAACCTTTATCCCAACGCTGCGGGAAGTTCCGGCAGATGCGGTCATCGCCAGCCATCGTTTAATGTTTCGGGCCGGAATGATTAGAAAATTGGCAAACGGTCTTTTTGCATATCTCCCCTTAGGACTACGCTCCTTTAGAAAGGTAGAGCAAATTATTCGCGACGAGCAAAACGCCGCCGGTGCCCTCGAGATAAAACCACCCGTGCTTTGCCCCGGCGATTTATGGAAAGAATCGGGCCGCTGGGATATGATGGGCGATACCTTGCTGAGGCTTAAAAACCGCACCGGTATGGAAATGATTGTTTCGCCTACGGCAGAGGAGTCGTTTATCGCCCTCGTGCGGGACGAGTTATTTAGTTATCGTCAGCTTCCCCTTATATTGTACCAAATTAACACCAAGTACCGTGATGAACTGCGCCCACGTTACGGCGTTATGCGCGGCCGTGAGTTTGTGATGAAAGATGCTTACTCTTTTGATGCCGATGCCGAAAGTTTAGATAAATCGTACCGTGCGATGGGTAAGGCTTATCGCCGCACCTTTAACCGCTGCGGCCTTACCACCATTATTGTTAAGGCCGATTCGGGAGCGATTGGCGGCGATTTTTCCGAAGAGTTTATGGTGGAAAGTTCTATTGGTGATAACTCGCTTATTCTTTGTAAAGCTTGCGATTACGCCGCTAACGTAGAACGTGCCCTTTGTAAGCCCGATTTTGAAGCCCCTGCCTCCATTGAAGAAGCTGTAAAGCATGCAGCGGCTGTTCCTTCAATCGAAAAATTTGAAACGCCCAATGTTAAAACCATCGATGACCTATGCGCTTTCTTTAAAACCGATGACTCAAAATTTATCAAAACCCTTATTTATAAGGCCGTTAATGTCGAGCTTGACCTCTCTCAGGCACCGGGCGGTAAAAACTTGCTAAAACGTAAAATAGCAGCCGATTTACCCGAAGTTTACCCTGAGGTTTTTGTGGCGGTAGCTATTCGCGGGAACATTGAAGTAAACGAAGTAAAATTAACCAGCCTCTTAAAGGCCTCTGAAGTGGCCCTTGCCGATGAAAAAGATGTGGTACGGCTTACTCATGCCCCGCTCGGTTTTGCCGGACCTATAGGGTTAGATATTCCTGTTATTGCCGACACTACCGTTACGGCGATGACCGATGCCGTTTGCGGTGCGCTGGCCGCCGATATGCATTATGCCCACGCCTGTTACGGCCGCGATTTTACCCCTTGGCTGGTTGCCGATGTGCGGGTGGTAAAGGCGGGCAATACCTGCTCTAAGTGCGGCGATGAACTTTATGAGAAAAAAGGCAACGAGCTTGGCCATATCTTTAAGCTTGACTATAAATACTCTAAACCGATGAACCTTCATTATTCCGATGAAAACGGCAAAAGGCAAATCCCTCTTATGGGCTGCTACGGTATCGGCGTTGACCGCACATTGGCCTCAGTCATTGAAGAATATAACGATGATAAAGGTATAGTATGGCCAATGAGCGTGGCTCCTTATCAGGTAATTATTATCCCTGTTGTTTATGAAGGGGCTTTAAAGCAGGCAGCCGACCGGCTGGAAGCGCAGCTAGAGGCGCAAGGAATTGAGGTGTTACTTGATGACCGCGCCGAACGTGTGGGGGTAAAATTTAACGATGCCGATTTAATTGGCATCCCCTACCGGGTGGTTATCAGCGAAAAAGGGCTGGCAGAGACTACTCCTAGTGTGGAAGTAAAACGGCGTGGGAAAGACGACGTTACGCTTTACCCAGTAGATACTGTAGCAACGGTTTTGGTGGATAAAGTTAAAGAAGAACTGGCAGCTTTAAACGGTTAAATTAGAATTAACCACAAAAAGCACGAAAATGATGGATAAAAAACTTTTTCCGTGTCTTTTGTGGTTACCCTTATGTTAAAGAATGTACCGCCCCATCGCGGTACTCATTAGGCGAAATAACTACCTGCACATTGTTAGAGCGGTCCATAATAGATTTACCGCCTACATAACCGGCCGGCTCACTGGGGAAAAGTAAGGTATCGTAAAGGCAGCCTAACCCCGGCACAAGTTTTACCACCGCAATCTTATACCCACCCGAACGTACCCTATCCCAATATTCGCTTTTACCTGTGGCTACAGAAGAAGACAACGACCGTAATATATCCCTAATGGCAGCGACTACCGTGTCGTTTAGCTCGTGCGCCGCCATAATGCCTTCTCTGGTACGGGCTTGGCCGTCTTTTAACACC
The DNA here is from genome assembly GCA_009784515.1 of Spirochaetaceae bacterium. Lineage (NCBI taxonomy): Bacteria > Pseudomonadati > Spirochaetota > Spirochaetia > Spirochaetales > Spirochaetaceae > Spirochaetaceae bacterium. Next base: position 2,480 of record WRBN01000039.1, read on the forward strand.
ACATCAATATTAAGAATGTAATCGCTGCTGTTTGGTGTGCCGGGCCGGCCAAAGCAAACTTTTTCACCTAAAATACCGTTACTGGCCCCAAAGTTGGCCGGCTGAAAGCCGCTTTCCTCCACAGCCGTCAGCATAACATTAAGACCAGTAAAGAGATGGCTTATTCCTTCACCAATCCCTCCCATCGCTTTTGCCGCAACCGGTGAAAAATCGAGGATAGAATTAACAGAAACATCTTTTTGGCTAGGACTTATTAACCTGATAGAAAAACCGGCCACTTTATCTTTCATTTTTTCATAAGCAGAATTACCGGCTTCTTCTAGCTTGGCTAAGTTAAGCGCTAATCTTCCATCTAAAAAGGAAGCATTTCCGTTCTGAAAACCCGCCTCTTTAACGGCGAAAGAACGTAAAATTAAACGCCGTAAATTTTTAGTACTGTTTACAACCCAATCCCTTTCATTATTTTGTTTACAGATTTTATTTTTAAGTATCGCTACAGCTTTTACTGCATCAAGCTCCACCGTAGTATTTTCACTCACAATCAGGCTCTCTACACCTTCGGAATTTTTATTTAAATCTACAATAGAATTCATATACGAATTTGTAACCACAAAAGCCGCTTGCGTGCCCACAAAACTTAGCCCCACCAGTGGGATATTACGCTCGCCTACCGCCTGAATGACGGAGGCAAAATCGATATGACAATTTCCCCAGCTATCGATAGATACCAGCACACCGTCGGGGCGCATAGCCTCTAAAAGCGCTCCTATACGCTGGGCTACAAAGGCTTTGTGCTCGTTATCATCGGAGGTACCGGCCAGTACAATGCCTAAAAAATCGACTTCTTGGTCGTTAGCAAGTACTTGGCAAAGCGGGTCGTTATAATGATGAAGAGTGGTTTCTTTTGTTGACGGTCCTGTTCCCATAGCTAAAACTCCCCATTAAAGTTGTTTCGTAAGTACAAAATAGAAGAAGAAATAACCACAAAAAAACACGAAAATGATTTTTTTCGAGCTTTCCTGTAAGTTACAAAATAACTTCATTTAAAAAAGGTAATAAAAAAATTCGGGAGAGAATAACTACTCTCTCCCGAACCCGCAAAGTTAAGCATGTTTGTATTCGTAAGGCAAAGGTTTATTTTGCCCAAAATGGTCAAACTCCATTAAAGCATTCAAAGAATCCTTTATAATATTGGTTTGCATTTCTTTGTCGTTTGGTCCACCGGCATTTGCTCCCATCGGCACGCGAGGAGAAACATAACGCGGAGCCCCCTGCTGTTTAACAACAGGCGGCAGGGCGGCGATGAGCATCGTCGGGATACCTGCTTTTTCTATGGCCCTCTGCACAATCACGGCAGATCTATGACAAGTGCCTCAGCCGGCAGTTAACAACACAAGGTCGGTGCCCTCTTTTTTAAAGATTTCGGCTATTTGCGGCCCGGTTTCGTTAATAAATTTATCCACGTTACCGCCGCCACCCATAAAACCAATCAGAACAGGGGCTACATCACCAATAAAACCGGCGGCAGCCAACTCGTTTAAACGGTCAACCGGTAACATAGCGTTAACGTCTTTATTAACATCGCTGTTATCGTAGCCGCCGTGCGTAACCATCAGCGTATTGGCTGGGGCATTACCGGGAATTTCCCTAAAGCTAAAATCGCCCGCCGCATTAAAGGGCGTTTGTGTTTTTAGGTGGATACCGCCCGCCGTAGCAAAACCAATACGGCTTTTGTTAAGCGGCTTGCTTACCGCCGCCCATACCGGCGGAGGCGTTGTCGGCGCAAATATCTCCGAACGCATACCCGGAGTGGTCGTAACTTTAAAATTTCCCATGCGTTTTTCTCCTTATATAGTAATTTTTAACCCGCTGTATCTTGCGGTTCAATTTTACGGGCATAACTAAGGTACAACTCCATTGTGTCGCCCACCTTTAGCTTGCTCGCTGTAATAATAAAACGTGCCGGTATATGCCAAGTTCCCATTCTTCCTTTAAGTTCTATCGAAACCCCAGCATCGGTTACGCTCGTCAGCTTCCCTTCCAGAAGCCTCGGAATTAATTCAATCTCCAAAATTTCCCTCACTAGCCGCTAACGTTGAGCAGCGTCAACTGCTTTTTGATTAGCATCAATCAGAGCTTGGCTCCATTTTTTGTCCGAGCCTTCAATAGCCACACCGGCCAGTTTGTTTTTAAGCATAGCCACAGCACGCTGGGCATCGGTTAAAATCATGGTATTTTCACCTAAACGTTCCGATTCGATACCGCCGGCATCTTTGTTCATCTCTACCATCGCATCCATGTAGTCGTTTCCTACCACCAGCTGACCCTGATAAGCGGCAAAGGTAGCGCCCACAGTTTTAATACCGCGTTTGCCCAGCTCTTCGATGTGCGAGGCAAAGTCGACGTGGTTGTTCCCAAAACCTTCGGTCATTACGATAGCGCCATCAATATTCATGGCATCAGCCATCGCCCCTAAACGTTTAGAAACAAAAGTTTTTTCATCGTTTACCTGCGGGCTGCCAATAAACACTACCCCCACAAGGTTTAGTTCTTCATCATCGGCCATTAAATTAACGATAGGGTCCCTAAAGTAATGCCGTGTCATTTCTTTAGAGGCCGGCCCGATACAGCATAAGGCATGGATAGCGCCATCACGCACCTCATTTACATTTAAAACCACCGGAACGTTACCTAAATCGACATTAGGACGGCCGCCTAGCACGCCGGCAGGTTCCATCGGTAAGATAATATTATCGTGCATAGCGCCTTGCCCCATAATTTCTTTAACCAAAAGCACTCTAGGGCGGCCATGCCGCTTAGTAACATTAAAGCTTTCGGTTTTGGCAGCTTTAGCGGCGGGATAAGGTTTAAGCACCGTACGTATTTCCTGAATAACGTGGTCGCAAACGGCATGAGCCGCCATCGGGCCGCGCCTTTCCATACCGGTTAAACGCTCTAAAACACAGTGTACTCTAACAATAATATCGCCTTCATCGGGGCAGCCGGGCCGGCCGTAAAAAACAGTTTCATCTAAAAAACCATTGCTCGAACCAAATTCGTGAATTTGCGTGCCGTCTTCATCAACACCGGTTAGCATAAAAACTACACCGTCTAAAGTGTTGGTAATACCGTACCCAATTTCACCCTCCACCTTACAAGCCACAGGAGACACGTCCATAATAGTTTCGGTGTGCACGTGGCGTTTATCGGGAGTAATTACATCAACTTCTACCTTTTTAATTAGCGGATGGGCTTTAAGGGCATCGGTAGCGGCCTCTTTCCTGATGGTAAGCACCCCATCAGAAAACTCGGTTTTACTGCCCAGCTTCACCTCTTTTACGGTAAAGCTTTGCCTTACCAGCGTACCTACAACTTCATCACTGATGGGTTCGGCCGCACTACCGGCTACAGGAGGTAAGCTGCCGACCATTCCACCGCCTATCGGGAAAGAAATTTCGATACCATCGGCTTTATCGGCCTTAAAGTAAAACATTCCGCCGGCCGGTACAGCAGAGGCAACATTACTTACCGCAGCCGGGCTTGCTACTGCTGGGGCAACTGCCTTAACTTTAACGCCATCAAGCAAATCGGCCGTTAGGCTGGTAAGGGCATCAATATCTTTTTTAAGGACGGCGCCTAATACCTCACCTACGGTTAAGGTATCGGCAGTGATGGTAATAAGCCCCGACTCCTCTAAATCATTAAAAATAGCCGGGTCTTCCAGCTCGGCCGGCCCGATGGTCGTGCCTTTTACCGTTCGGCAACACACTATAGCAGGCTTATCGCTAAACTTAGCCGCATGTTCTTTGGTCATCGACATTGTTATTTCCTCCTTGTTAATTATCTGTAAATTATGCCAATAGTTGGCACTTATAAGTTTTATTTAATTACTTACTTTATGGATTGCTTCGCTCCCGTTTGCAATAATAAAGCCGCCAAATAATTTTACTCTATGGGCAAGCGGCGGATTAGCGGCAGCCCGGCGGTGCGCATAACGTGGTCTGTTATATGGTGCACACCCAGCTTAAGTTTAGGGGCCACCCCCATCACTGTATTGCTGCAATCGCTGCAAGTACTTATTAAAAGCGCCTCTATGCCTTCTTTTTTCATAGCCAAAATCTTTTCGGCTTGGCCCGGGCAGTTGCCGGGATTTTCGCATTTAAGCACCCCTTTAACATCTTTGGCTTGTTTACAAGCACGCGTGCTTACCACCTTTGCCCCCATCTTTTGGGCTATATCTTGCAAACGGGGTAACCCGGCGCTGCACGCACAAACAAGCAACCCTAAGGGGCGTTTTTCTTGCAATATTTCCATAGGCACAAGAATACCGCCGGTAGTTTTAGTTACCACCGTATCGGGCGTGGCGCTTACACCGGTAAAGGGGCCGCCGTTAATAATTTCACCGTAAGGCTCGATAATCCCGCCCCGCTCGGCGATAAGGGCCGAAAACGGTGTGCCGATAGGTACGTCCATAAAAACATACGGCTCACGTCCTTTCCCAAGCTTACCGGCCACCGTAAGATTTTTAGAGATAACCGGCTTGCGTTCATCTACCGCCTCCGTTATGCGGCACACCGTTTCTAGGTTAAGCACCACAGCTCCGGCGGCGGCAGGTAATTGGTCAACGGCCAAAAGGTTATCAAGCGCCTCACGGATAACGGCCCGTTCATCACCCATCGGGTACATATCGGGCAGCTCTTTGATGGTAATATTATCGCCGCTGCGTAAAACGGCGCGAAAAGCTTTAATAGCTTCGCTGTTTTTACTCTTTACGGCTAATATCCCGCGCCCGGCTTTGGTAGCTTGCATAGCCAGCAAAAGCCCTCGGTAAACCTTTTCGGGCTGCTCGGTAAGCTGTTTAATATTATGCTTAAGCAAAGGCTCGCACTCTACGGCATTAATAATAACCACACCGCCGTTAAGATTACTTTGCAGCTTAACATAAGTGGGAAAGCCGGCTCCGCCCATACCGCACAAACCGGCCGATTTTACCATCTCGGCGATGTCGTCAGATTTGGAGATAGGCTCAAAAGCTGTATCTTGCTTCTCATCGGCGGTAATATCGATATAATCGGCCGTAATGGCCGCTATCACTCCGCTCACACTGGCATGCAGCGGCACACCTAGCCCTTCCGGAACGGCTAACAATGTTCCTCTTTTAACAACGCTTCCTACAGTTAGCCCATTAAGGGGTACCGCCGGCGCACCAATGCTTTGACTAAGCATTAACCGGTAACTTAATGCCATTATTTTTCTCCTTAGCCTCAGCTTTAAGCTGAGGCGGTTTATAAAAAACAATAAACTTAATTAAGCATTTTTGCGTGCTCTTAAAAAAGTTACAATAAGAGTTACAGAGGTATAAATAAGCACACCAATAACCAACCAACGCAGAGGATTTAATGGTAAACCAGATACAAAGCTAGCCGCTATAAAGGCGCCTACAATACCAGCTAAGGTAATAGCTATAGCAGGGATACGGGCATAGGTACCGGCTTTAACAAACCTCATACTAGCTACAGGCATTAAAAAAGCGCAAGAACCCATCATAATAGGGAAAGCTACGGCAGGCGACATACCAAGTAAATAAACCAAAGCCATACAAGGGGCATATAAACCTACACCGGCAGTCATTAAAGCTCCTAAGACAAAGTTACCAAGTATACCCACTACCAGCCGCCAACCGGTTAAACCGGTGGTTAAACCACCGCCCGGCATCCAACCCATTAAACCGGCTAACATTAAGAAAGCGGCAAAAGCTAAGGCAATACCTATAATTAGCCTAATAGTTTGGGCAGGCATTTTAGCTACTACACCGGCTCCTAAAAAAGCGCCTAAAGTAGCCGAAGCTATCATCGTAATAAGAGTTACAGGGTCTACTTCGACAGCCCTTATAAAAACAAAGGCCATAAAAACAACGGGCAGGGTACAAGCTACATTTAACGTACCGGGTATTAAGCGGTCTTCGGTTTGCTTCATTAACTTAAGACCGGCTGTAGTAGGGGCAAAGCTGCCAATACCTAATGCGTCAAAAAAGTTGGTAACAAAGCCAAGAGCCCCGCTTTTTACATAAGAACCGCTGCCAAGATTTTTTTTATTAGCAAAAAAGTCTTTAAAGAATATGAAAGCAAATACACCTCCAAAGACACCCAATAAAACTAAAAGAATTGTTAAAGCCATTATAATTACTCCTTCTTCAACCAAAATTAAATTTTCATATTAAATATAATATACAATGCATAGCACTTTTGTTAACTATGCTATTTTTTTGTTACTAAAAATAGCTTACAACACCTAAGCAAAATTGTCAACTTTTAAAATGCTTTAAAATACAATTCCCCCTCTAAAAGCCTAAGCTAGGCAAGGTAATTAACAACTACCTAAAGATAAGCCGATAAAAAAATATGAAGTTATTGGCCATTATCGATGAATCTTTACTTTCTAACCATATAAATAGCTACATCGGCCTTTTTGAAAAGGTAAAGGGGCAGGTACATAAAAAAGCCGCTAAGCTGGCCGACACCTTAATAATTACTAAAGACGACAAAGGTGTAATGCTCAATGAAGCTTTTTTTTATATGCTTTACGAAAAAGCTAAAAACTACGATGCCATTCTTTACCTTTTTGGTGATGAGCCTTATATCGATATGGAACTTACCAAATTAATGTTATTAAAACACGAGCAATATTATGCCGATTATAGTTTTGCCGAAGGTTATCCCGGCGGCCTTTTACCGCAAATAATTAGCGTCGCCTGCCTGCCGCGCCTAGCAGCCTTAGCTAAAGAGCCGATAGCGGCCAGCCGCAACTTTATTTTTGAGCTCATTAAGCGCGATATTAATAATTTTGATATAGAAACCGAAATTAGCCCGCTCGATTTACGGCTGGAACGTATCGAGCTTAATTTTTCTACCAAAAATAATGCCACTATCAGTAAAAATATTATGGCCCAATCTAAAAGCGAAAGCGCCGTGGATATAATGGCGACTATCCATAATCATAAAGAATTTTTATGGGCTTATCCTAATTATTACAACTTTCAGATAACCTGCGAAACGGGGCAAAATATTAGCTACCAACCGCAAACCGGCTTTAAAGACAGCCGTTTTATGGCAATAAGCAGCTTTGCCGACAGCCTTAAAAAAATTAGTCATTTTTCGGAAGAAGCCGTCATCGGTTTGTCTTATTTAGGCGAAGCCAGCTTGCACCCGCAATTTTCGCTTTTTATTGATGAAGTAGCTAAATACGAAAAATTTCATTTACACATCGAAACCTCGGGAGCCAGCTGGCATAAAGTAGATTATCAAACTTTATTGGCTTTCCCGCGTGAGCGGCTTTCGCTGATTATTTGCCTAGATACCCTTGATGAAGGGCTTTACCGGCAATTACGCGGCGAGGGTTTTAACGAAGCTATGGCCTTTACCGCCCAAGCTTTAGCCGATTTTAAAGAGCAAGTTTACATTCAAACCATGCGGATAAAATTGCTGGAGGAGCAGCTAGAAAAATTTTACCGCCATTTTAACGGGCAAGAAGCGCGGGTGCTTATTCAAAAATATAATAGTTACTGCAAAGCTTTGCCCGAAGATTTAAACCTTGATATTGCCCCGCTGGAACGTAACGTGTGTTGGGCTTTAAAGCGCGAGCTTACTATTAGGTGCAACGGCCAAGTTTATCTTTGCAGCCAAGATATAAAAGACAGCGCTTTACTCGGTAACTTATTTAAACAAAAACCGGAGGATATTTGGGCTGCCGCCGAAAGCTATCGCTTAGCGCAATTAAAATTTAATTATTTACCTCTCTGTAAAAAATGTGATGAATACTACATCTTCAACTTTTAAAGCTAATGCTCTTTATAACGTGCAAAGCAATAATGCCGTACGGCCGGCCAGCGAACATAGTTTTTCGGTGGCCATTATCCCCCGTTCGCAAGCCGCTTTTATTAGCCCTTTATTAGATGAAGTAAGTAAATTAGCCCCTCAGGAAATTATTTTATTTAATAGCCGCCTTGTCCCTCAAGGCAATATCCCCATACGCAATATTTGGTTAAATAACGAAGTAAGCAGCGGGCAGCTGGTCAACATCGCTATAGAAGAAGCCAAAAGTAAATTTGTATTGGTATTATGGAGCGATATGCGTTTTTTAGGCGCCATCTCGCTTAATGTATTTTTGCGTATAGAAGAGCGCAGCAACTTATGCGTTACCCCGCAGCTTTTTAATGCCGAAGGTTTAAAACTGCCTTGTTTATCGGCCCCAGCTTTTGACAGCAACGGGTTTAGTATTATTTTAGATATGAACGAGCAAAACGAAACGCAGGTTTTTTTGCCGCTGGATTTTGCCGGAGCCTACAACCGCAGCCGCTTTTTAAATTTAGGCGGCTACGATAATACCATTAGTAACAGCTACTGGCAACGGGCCGATTTTGCTATGCGCAGCGCGATGTGGGGCGAGCGGATTGTGCTTAACCCGGCCTTAACCATTACCTATAATGCCGACCATAATGCCATAGAAGAAGAGGACAGCTTTGGGTTATCTACCTTAATTTTTGCCTTAAAAAATTTAGGGGTATCCATCAATAAAAACAGAGTTACTCTCCCCTTTTGGCGTATGTTATGGCTAAACGGCACACGCGGTAAGTTAACTTTATTTAACGAAATAAAAGAGTGGGTGCACCATAACCGCCTGCGTTTTAGGTACAACGCCGAACAAGTGGTGGATAACTGGCAGGGCTAATTTACAGGTTTAATAATTGATTGAATAACCGCTAAATAGGTAATAATTAAAGCTAGCCGCTTTGCGGATTTGTAATAACCAAAATTTTTACCCTTTACAAAAAGCCAAAAGTACTATATAATTAACTAAGTTTAACACAGATGTACATTAATTCGGCTTTATTTATGCAAGCGCGGCTAAATTCCGACCGGCTACCTCAAAAGGCCCTTAAACCCTTAGCAGGCAAGGCTAGTTTACTATTGGCTATGCAAGGTTTATATGGCTGCGCCGATACTCACCTGCTTTTAACCTGCTCAAACAGCGAGGCCGCCTTTAGCCCGCTAGCCCGCGAGGCCGGCTATGGGCTGTTTATAGGCGATGAAAACGATGTATTAGGCCGTTATGCTAAGGCCGTTAGCCTTTACCTGCCGCAATGGGTTATTAGGGCCACCGGCGATAACACTTTAGTGCCTAAAGCTTTAGTTAGCCGGCTTTTAACTTTAACGGTACAGGCCAACGCCGATTACGGCCGCTTTAGCGATACGCCGCACGGCAGCGGGGTAGAGGTTATTAGGGCAGAGGCTTTGCTTGTAGCTAACAACGAAGCCGTTACGGCTTACCAGCGCGAGCATGTGTGCCCTTTTTTGTATGATAACCCCGCTAGGTTTAAAATATTGTTACCGTTAGCCCCAGCCGAATGGCGTTATCCTCATTTACGTACAACTTTAGATACCCCAGAAGATTATAACCGCCTAAGCCAATTTTTTACCACTAAAGCTACTCTCGAGGAATATATATTATGGAGCACTTAACTACAGCTAATATTTTGTTAGTTACCCACCTAGATAAAAGCAGCGGCAGCGGGCATATCCAGCGCACTTTGCAGCTGCTGACTAACTTTGCCGGCACGGCTAAACTATACGACCCTAATAACCTAGCCTTAAAACTGGCCGAGCAGCTTAGCTTACCGCTTAGCGAAGCCGATTTATGCCGCAACGCCGCCGAGCAAAGCTGGCAGCTTATTGTGCTGGATAATTTTAAAACCGGTTTAGATGAAGCTAATTTTTTTTTACAGCTGGGACGGGTGGTAGCTTTAGACGAAGGCGGCGAAGCCCGTGCTATCTTTCCTTATTTAATAGATTTACTGCCCAGCTTAAAAGAGATGGGTTTACCTAACGAGCATAATCCGGGTTACCTTAACCTGCCGGCTCATAAAGGCCAGCATACTTTTCCGCCGCAAAAAATTTTAGTAAGTTTTGGCGGCTGCGATGAAGAGCAACTTACCGAATATTTTGGCCAGTTACTCGATAGTTATAATTTAAAAAATATTAAATGGTCTGTCATTAAGGGGCCTTTATTTGGTAAACGCCCCTTTGCTTGGGCCGGCGTGCCTATTTTAAAGGTAACTAACCTTAAAGAAATTTTAGGCGATTACGATTTAGTGATTACCCACTTTGGCTTAACTGCTTACGAGGCTTTAAGCAGCGGCGCTAAAGTTGTGCTTTTTAACCCTAGCGCTTATCACGATAAATTAGCCCACGAGGCCGGCTTTGCTTGTTTAGGGGTAAAAGAAATTAGTAAAGATAAACAAAAAGAGTTTTATAATTTTTTACAAGGAAAAAACGAACAGCTTTTTACCAGCCGTGTTAAACTCGGCCAGCCGGCCAGCTTAACCGACCGCCTTAACCAACTGTATGGGGCAACCAACGGCTGCCCCTCTTGCAGCGATAAAAAAGAACGTTTTGGACAGATAATTTACCGCTCGGCCGCTAAAAGTTATGCCAAATGCCCCAGCTGCGGTTTAGTATACCAAGAGCTTTATTTAAAAGACACCACCATCTACGATGAAAATTATTTTTTTAACGAATACAAGCAGCAATACGGCCGCACTTACCTCGAAGATTTTGACAATATTAAGGCTATGGCTAAAATTAGGCTAAAATATCTTAACAAAAAAGCAGCCGGGAATAAGCTGCTGGATATTGGCTGTGCCTACGGGGCTTTTTTACAAGCCGCTAACGAACACAACTTTGACGCCGTAGGGCTAGATGCCAGCGGGGCAGCCATTAACTACATTGTTAATAACTTGCAGCTAACGGCCAAACATGGCCGTGTACCTAAGCAAAACCCTTACCAAGATGATAAATTTGATGTGATAACTTTATGGTATGTTATAGAGCATTTACAAGATTTTAACCAATCGTTAAAACAAATAGCGGCTATGCTTAATAAAGGCGGTTTGCTTGCTTTTGCCACCCCTAAAGGTAACGGCCTATCGGCTAAAATTAATGCTGCTAAATTTTATGCTCAAAGCCCTAACGACCATTATTTTATTTTTAACAGCAAGCAGGTAAGCCGGCTGCTAAAAGATTATGGCTTTAAAGTTTATGCTAAACGTACCACAGGCGTACACCCGGAGCGTAAGTATCTGGGCCTTAACAAAAACGGCCTGCTTTATAAGTGGCTAAAGTGGCTTTATACCAAACAAGGCAAAGGCGACACCTTTGAGGTTTACGCCTATAAAATTAATTAATCGGCCTCTAAATCGTCGTACCGGCTAAAAGTTAAGCTAACCATATAACCGCCTTCATCTATGGCCATACCTTGTTCCACTTTATCCATCGCGATAGTTAAAAAAAAGTTTTCGGTTTGCCAAGCTTTATAAATAGAGGACGATTCGGCAGCAACTTTAGCTAATTCTTCGCCTTCGCTGGCCGGCTGGCCATATAAACCAATAAAATAATTAAAAATATCTTGCTGGTCGGCATTTATGGCGGCATAGGCATCGCTGTTATTGCTGTATAAATCTTCATCGGGAAAAACCATTAAGGCAAAAAGCTCTAAAGGTTCTTCGGCTGTACCTTCGCCGTAGCTGGCTACTACATCGCCATCGGCAATAGCTTTAGGGCTGCCCGGCCAGTTAAAACTGCCAAAATAGGTATTTACTTCGGCATCGTACTCAAAATCGGCTTTAATGAGGCAATCTTTTACTTGCTTACCTTGCATACCCCAAGCAAGCCCAAAGGGAAGTTTAGCGTTATCTGTCATTGTTTTTTCCTTTACCATTTTGTCTTACCTAGATTATACACTATAACTTTACTTTTTGCACTAACTATTAAAATATGCTATATTAAAGAAAATGCTCAAAAAAATTATCATCGTAATTATAGTCTTACTGGCAGCTAACTTAGCTGCTCAAGAGGCCCAACTATCGCCCGAGCAGCTCTTTTTACGCTTTCAGATAGAAAGCGGTACGCTAGCCGAGCTGCAAGCTATGGCGGCTGCTTTAGGCCTTAACAGTAATGCAAGCCTAGAAGAATTACGGGTTAATTTGTTAAGTTATCATAACCTGCCGCCTACTGCGGCCGAAAGTCGGATTGTTATAGAACAAGCCGATAATTTTTTTAGGGGTGACCCTAGCGAGCTAAACGAAATTACCCGGCTAGAAGGAAACGTGCTGCTTACTTTAATTGATGAAGACGGCGAACATACCATTAGCGCCCATATGGTAGAAATAGATACGCTTAACCAAATTATTTTTGCCGGCGGCAATGTTACTTACCAAATGGCCGGCGGGGCCAGTTTTAACAGTAATTATTTAATTTTTGAAAGCGATAACTTTAGCGGTTTAATTATTGGTTTTAGCGGCAGCAGCGAGGCCGCTTTAGTGGCCGATGCCGCGTTAATTTTTCATTACCGAGCCAATCTTTTACGGCGCTCCACCAATAATGTGTTAGTGATAGATGGTATAACCATTACCAGCAGCCGCCCAAACGACCCTTATTACCATATTAGGGCCAGCCGCCTGTGGCTTTTGGGCGAAGGTGAATGGGCCGCCCGTAATTTGGCTTTATTTATCGGGCGTGTCCCCGTTTTTTACCTGCCGTTTTATTATCAGGGCGATATAATTTTTTTTAATCCCGTTTTTGGTTACCGCTTGCGCGAAGGTTTTTATGTTAATACCACCACTTACCTGCTGGGCTCTAAACCCGATGGCGGCTTGTTAAATTTTAATTTTTTTAATAACCAAACGGCCGCAGCCGAAGAGCCCGTTACCCTAAAAATAATGTTAGATTATTACCAGCGGTTAGGTTTTTTTGGCGGTATCGGCTTCGATTTTGCCCCGCTTAATTTAAGGAGCATGGCCGGTGTAGGCTTTAGCCGCTCTATCGATGAAATTGGCAACTTAATGGAAGAAGATTATAACCATAGTTACCTCTTTGGCCGGCAAATGCCTTTTAGGTATGGTTTTACTTTAGAGGCTAACCACCAAAACAGGCTGACCATCGGGCTTAATTTTTTTAGCGATAACCGCTTTAGAAGCGATTTTTTTAGCCGCAGCGAAAGCGGTTTACTTTTTGGTATTATTAATTTTGGCAGCTTTGGGAACTTTGACGATGCCACCAGTTTTGCCGATACCACCACTAATAACTCGTTTATTAGGTATCGTAACAGCTTTACCTTTAATAACCCTATCGTACGCTATTTGCATATCGATTTTTTAAATATCGAGATAAACGAACGTGTCCGCATCGATACCACCCAGCATTTATATAACCCGCTGCGTAATTTTTATGTGCCCACGATGTTTAACTTACCCAATAGTCAATTTAGGTTTGGCAGCCGTTATACGTTAAATTTTAATAATAACCGGCCGGTTGCCGGCGTCGATGAAAGTGATGATAACGAAGACGATTTATTTTACGCCGAAGATTTAGAAGAACACACCTTTTTAGAAGAAGATGACGAAGGTAATTTAAGTAACCTTAACCAACCGCGCCAGCCGCAAAACTGGCAGCAAGCTATCTTTTACGAACATACCTTAGGCAGCCGTGTCTTTAGTACCCCCAACTTTAATACCTTTAACCACGCCAGCGAAGTACGTTTTAACTTTGACGATTTACGTAACCTTACTACCCTGCGCAGCCATGTGGGTTATAGTTTTGGTACCGTTAGTTCTTTACTTAGGCTGGAGCATCGTATTGGGTTAAGCGCCGGCCATCAGCAGCGATTTGCCGGTGATGACGAACGTACCCCCGCCGAAGAACGCGAGGATAACTTAGCCCGCAACCTTAACCTTAGCCACCAGTTTACCCTTAATTACCGCCCTTTTTACGATAATGCTAGGTTAAATACCAGTCAATTTAACTATCGCTTAAATTACATTTTTTTTAATAATCACTATA